>JAEZMI010000376.1 GCA_023414975.1 Pseudomonadota bacterium
GTCCATCACCCAGACGAGATAGGCCGCAGCGACGTAACCGATGACGAGAACGTGCCAGAAATCCGCAAGACCGTCGCGCAGCCGGGCGGTCCGCCCGTTGCGTGCGCCGATACGCCGGAGGCGGGTCGCGACCCCCTTGCGGATTTGTAGGACGAAGACGATGCACATGCCGGCGACGAACAGGCCCAGCAGGTTGCCCAGCGCCTGATAGGCCGCGAATGACAGCCCCAGAACCCAGGCGGCCCGCAGCAGAAAATAGCCATAGACGATCGTGTGCGTGAAACGGCGGGTCCAGAGATAGCCATAGGCCGCGTTCTCATGCCCCATCGGCACAAGCCGCATTTGCGGCGCGTCCGGGGAGAACACCGCCCGTGCCCCGGCGAGAATGAGACGCGCCAGCACATTGGCGTTGATGATGGTGACGACCGCCAGACGAACGATGAAGGCAAGGTCCACCAGTGCCAGCACGCCATAGGCCGCCGCAGCGAACGCCGCGATGGGCAAAATGTCGAGAACCGTTCGCACCGCCAGAAGCATCGCCCGCATCGCCAGGGAGCGCGCGGGGCGAATGCTGACGGAGTGACGAAGGCCCGCCAGAAGCCGCTTGACCAGATACTCGGCGAGCAGCGCGGCGGCCAGGACGGCAATCACCATCGTCACCGCCCATCCGACCCGCTCCAGAACGAATGGATCGGACAAACCCTCCCACACCTCGCCCGTATAGGCTGGCAGACGTTCGAGTTCTCCGACAAGCCCGAGCACCGTGCTGGAAAAAGCGCCCAGCGTCTGTGTCGCACCGGCCAGCCAATCCTCACGCGCCGGCGCCTCCTCGACAGTCCCGACAAGAGCGCGCAGGCGACTGATGAACGCTTTGCGCGCCGCTTCATCCTCCAGTGTCTCCAGAAGCGCGCGGGCGTCCTCGCGCGTGTCTGCGGCGGGGGTGGCCGTGGAGGCTGGAGGGGAGAGCGGCGGGGTCTGTGCGGCGAGAGGTGCGGCACCGGCAAGGCAAAGAACGAGCAGCAGGATGCTGAACAACGCGCGCGGCGGCATGAGGTCATCCGTCGTTCGCGGCCCGGACCAGCATCGACCGGGCGCGCAGAGGCAAGGGCATGGTCGCCCGGCCAACGCGACACCGACGGGATGGTTCCGGGTGGTTTCAGCCCGCGGTCAGCTCCGACAAGGGCTGCTCCGGCAGGGTTGCCGGTAGTGCGAGCCGGATGGAGGTGCCCGCTGAATCGCTGAATATGTCGAGCCACGCCCCGCACATGGCGGCCCTCGCCTGCATGTTGGCAAGACCTCGCTTCTCCCGCGGCATCGCCGGCGGATAGGGTCGCGGGCTCATACCATGGCCATTGTCGCTGACGCGGATCCAGCCGCCTCCCGGAGATTCCGGTGCCGCCTCGCCCACCTCGGGAGCGCTTCCGAGGCGCACCAGGACCCGCGTCCCGCCGGAATGGCGAGCCGCATTGGTGATGGCCTCATCGAGGATGCGCACGATCTGGATGACGTGCCAGGGACGCAACTCGGGGTGCAGCGGCATGCCGTGCTGTTCGGCCTGCCATTCGAGACGAAGGCCGTGGGAGCGCAATTGCGACTGAGCCCGTTCGCGCCAGCTGCCGAGAGCCAGAAGCAGATCGCCGCCCATGTCGTCCATGGCATCGATGACGAGGCGCAGCTCGCGCAGGGCCGCCCGCGCCGCCTGGTTGATGCGCGCGCCCTGTGCGTCGCGCTCACTGAGGGCAACGATGCTCATCAGCTGCCCGCCGAGGCCGTCATGCAGGTCGCGCATGAGACGGGAGCGCTCTGTGGCCAACGCGATGGCACGGGAACGCTCCTCTTCGCGCGCAAAGCTGGCGCGCACCTTCTCCTCCGCCTCCCCGACGAGATCGATCATGCGGGTGGCGAAGGCGTCCACCTCGTTGAGCGCATGGGCGAAGCGCCAGGTGAGAGCCGCGCCGATCGCCACGAGGAGAAAAGAGATGGACATACGCGCAAGGAAGATACGGCCATGCTGGATGATGTCGGCAGCCACCAGCATGTCGTAAACCCAACAGGTTAGTACGATCGTGAGGGCGCAGCTCATTATCATGGTGACGCTGCTACCCGTCCGCAACGCACGCCGGGCGACCAGGGCGAGCGAGAGGATCAGCATCACGCATCCCACGGGCATGGCGAGCAGCACATAGATCCAGCGCAAAAGCCAGAAATTCGCCAACAAGGCGCTCACGATCATCGCCAACGAGGGGACGAACAGCAGGGGGGTCCAGCGGGGCAGTGGCTCGCGAAAGAAGAGGGTCAGGAAGACGAACAGCAGTGCCGTTTCAAGCGGCGTGGCCGCCCCCATCAGCACCGTAAATCTCGATTGCAGACTGCCTAAAATCGGCGTCGTCGTGAGCCCCTGCACGACGCCCAGAACCATAGCGCCGGCCAACATACCATAGGCCAGCTCATGGCGCCGGTTGAGCCACATAATGCCAAGGATCACGGCAAGGATGGCTTTCCATGACTTGAAGATCAGGGGTAGCGTCGCAAACAGGAAGCTTCGCAGCCCGTAGGCTGGCCGCAACTGGTTCGTGGGTCCGACATAGACGCGGTCGAGATAACCGCGCAGGGGACCCCAAACATAAAGTCGGATGGAGATCGCGTTTGTGCCGGAGCGCAGTATCGCGTTCGGTATGGCCGCCATTACCGGCATGTTGTTGAGGTGCCAGTTGATCTCTGGGTCGAGCCGTGTGTCCAGCACGATCTGCCCGTTTATGGCGACCTCCACCGCGTTGCCCAGGCGCGGCAGCATGATCGACCAGGGAGTGGAGGCCGCATCCGGCCGATATTCAAACGAGGCCTCAAACTCGGGCGGAGCCGCCATCGTAAAGTTCGAGTCCAGCACATGCGGCAGTTGCACGGTTTCGGAGCGGCCACCCTCGTAGAGAGACGCCGTGCTTATGGCGTACTCGTCCGGAGGCGTCGGCGGGCTCTGGTCGAACAGCCAGAGGCAGGCAAGAAACGTCACGAGCTGCAGCAGAAGGAACAGAGTGACCCGCTGCCAAGGAGCGCCCAGCGCTCCACCGGCTGCCGGCTCGCTCCCCGCTGTGTCGCTCACAGCCGGATCAGTCCCTGCTGCACGGCCTCGAACACCGCTTCGCCGCGTGTGTTCACTTCGAGCTTTCGGTAGATGCTCTTGATATGGCCGGGCACGGTCTGCCGCGACAGGCCGAGATGTTCGGCGATTTCCGCATAGCTGAAGCCCTTGGCGATGCCCCAGAGAATGTCGATCTCGCGGGCCGTCAGACGCGCTGTATTGAGCTTGGGCCGCCGTTTCATGCCGTACTCCGGCTGAGCGCCCGCCTGCGTCCGGCGCACGATATAGCGCGCGATGGACGCGGAGATCGGCGAGTACCCCATCGCCAGTTCACGCACCGTTGCGGCCACGTCCGTCTGGAAGGCATCCTTGAGCAGATAGCCTGTGGCGCCGGCGGTAATGGCGGCGATCACGCTCTCCTCGTCGCCGAGGATCGAGATCACCATGATGTCCGTGCTCGGCGAAAACCGGCGCACCTGCCGGATCAACTCGATGCCGTGGCCATCGGGCAATTGAAGGTCTGTGAGCAGAATGCGCGGCATGCCCTTCGACAGCGCGGCCAGCGCCTCGGAGACGCTGGCCGCACAGGTCACCGCGAAATCTCCGGCGGAAAGCAACGCATAGCAAAGACGCTCGCGCGTCGGCGCGTCGTCTTCGACCAGGAGGACGTCCGTCAGCCCTCTCACCGGATCGCCCTCATCACGGATTACCATGTCACATCCCGCAAATCAGAGCGGTGGGAGGACCTCGTGCCGCTGGCAAGATGACGAAAGACGTACTGGGTCGCACTCATTATCGGTTTTGAAATACCTCTGTCCAGTTTCTCTTTCGAGCTGTTAATGACTTGTCCAAGCCGCCATTCCGTGAGGCGGGAGTATCTTCAGCCTACCTTCGGTGGCGATCGCAAAAGGGCTAATTGCTGCCCGACCCCTTTCATCACGGTGCCACGTAGCCCATATGGGCGGGGTACGCCATGTCGGCGGACCTTTTGAATCGGCAGCGGACTACCGGCTGCATGAGATCGGATAGGAATTGCAGGTTCTCGTACGCGACAACAATGTCGACCAAGCCCTGAGAGTGCTCAAGAAGAAGATGCAGCGCGAAGGCGTGTTCCGGGAAATGAAGGCCCGCCGCGCCTATGAAAAGCCCTCCGAGCGGCGCAACCGTGAAGAAGCCGAAGCCGTCCGCCGCGCGCGCAAGGCGGCTCGTAAGCAGGCGGTGCGTGACGGCCTGATCGCGGCTCCCAAGAAGAAGCCGCTGCCCGAACGGACTCCACGTCCCGCGGCCCCTACCGAGGCAAAATAAAACCCCGTCGGGGTTGTAACAGAGCTTGCAACCCTGTACGGTATCTGCATCGATCTTGGACGTTGAACTTTGTTTTGCGCATCTTTGCGCGTCGGCGAACTTCCTCTCAAATCGATGCCAGCGTGACGTCTGCGCCCGCGTAGGCGAAAGAATATCTATGTCGACTGAAAGGAATTCGTCATGGCGACAGGTACTGTGAAGTGGTTCAACGGCCAGAAGGGCTATGGTTTCATCCAGCCGGATAACGGCGGCCCGGATGTGTTCGTGCATATTTCGGCGGTCGAGCGGGCTGGCATGTCCAGCCTGAACGAAGGTCAGAAGATCTCCTTCGAGGTTCTGGCCGACCGCCGCACCGGCAAGCAGTCGGCCGGCAATCTTCAGGCGGCGTGAGTCCCATTCGCCCGCATCCGGTTGATCCGACGGGCAGCATGCTTCGAGAAGGCCGGGGCTAACCCGGCCTTCTTCATTTGAAGGGAACGAGGGATGACGAAGCCGACCCGCGAGACCCTGTTCAAGCCCACGCTGTCGCGCACCGAGAGCAAGGCGGAAGCCGTTTCCCGCATCGCCATGTCGATGATCGAGCAGGAGACCGCCCGGCGCGAAGCCAAGACCGAGCGGCTGCGTCAGGCCCGGCTCGACCGCGATGCCGCCGAAGCGGCGACGCCTTCCTCGGGCAAAGAGCCCGCTTCCGTCGTTGCCAAACCGTCCAAGTCCCGTGCCAAAGTGGCCGGCAAGGCCGCCACGAAAGTGCCGGCCGGGTCCGCCGCCCGCAGCGCCGGATGACATTGAAGGCGGGGCGTCCGGGATGGACATGCCCCTAGGCTCCTTCAACGATGCGGTTGGGGCGACTTTGTCGTCCTTAAGAAATCGTGCCGACAAATCCGCGCCGACCTAGAGCGCGCCCTTGCGTACCGACGTGCCGAAACTGCTGCCCGAGGGCGGCAAAGGAGGAACCCGTGCCGGTACAACATCTCTCGTCCGTCAGCTCGCAAACCGAGCTCCACACGCCCCTCGCCCGGCCCGTAAAGGTCGGAGGCGAGGCGCCGCGCGCGTTCCTGACGGTTCTCGACGCGCTCGCCACCCTGAACGACCATGCGGCCGCCAGTGCGCATGACGCCGATGACGTCATCGATGCGCTGATCCGTGCGGCGCGCAGTAACGACCCGGCCCTGCTCGCTCGCGCGACAGATCATTTCGAACAAACGCTGCAGCGGTGGTACGCCGTACCGGGCTCCACTCCCTGGCCGCGCTGAGCCCGCCGGCGCTCTATCGGCGGCTGGGGAGCGATGCCCGATCGGATTGAGGCGGCGCGCAAACGATCCGGTCGCGCCCCTCCCGCTTGGCGCGGTACAGCGCCTCGTCGGCCGCGGTGAGAAGCCCGCGGGCATTGCCTTCGCCATTGGCGATGACGGCGATACCGATGCTGGCGGTCACGACGCTGCCGTCCCCACGCGCGATCCCCGCGGCCGTGATGGCCTGACGCAGCCGCGTGGCCACCACGAGCGCTCCCTGTTCATCCGCTCCCGGCAGCAGCACTCCAAACTCCTCGCCGCCATAGCGGGCGACCACGTCCTCGATCCGCACACGGGCCTGGGCCAGGATCGCACTCAGCTGCCGCAGCACCTCGTCGCCCGCCGGATGGCCGAGCTGGTCATTGATCGCCTTGAAGTGATCGATGTCGATCAGCAGGAGGGCCAAGGGGTCGTGCGTGCGCGCGGAGCGGGCCGCGAAACGCAGCAGCGCCTCGTCGAAGCCACGTCGATTGGTCAGCCCCGTGAGGGAATCCCTTCGTGTTTCCTCGGTGAGATTCTCATTGCGCCGCCAGAGATCCAGCGCATCGAGCGCGATGGCAGCGAGGGCCTGAAGGGGGCCGAAATCGAAGGGCTCGTCAGGACGGGATGGCTCACGCCGCAGGATGCAGATGCTCCCCACCGCGAGATCCGGCGTGAGAAGCAGGGGCACGCCGGCATAGAACCGGAACGGCAGCTGCGGCACGGTGGGATGGCCGGTAAAGCGCGGGTCGGTCTGGAGATCGTGAGACATCAGCGGCTCGCCCGAGGCGATGATGTGCTGGCAGACCGATCGGTCCCGCGCGATGGTCGGCGACAGACCCGGCGCGCTGCAGGCCTTCATCCATTGAGTCGTGCCGTCGATGAAGCTGACGAAAGCAACATCCGCGCGGTAGAAGCTTTGGGCCAGCCAGGCGATCCGGTCGAAACGTTCGTCGCGCGGCGTGTCCATAATGGCCAGCGCCTCTAGAACCGCCAGCCGTTCGGCCTCGTTCGCGGGATGATCGGGTACGCGCCACATGCGGTCGGTCCAACTTGGTTGAATCCCGAGTGTGCTAGCACGCACAACGTACAGAGTATTCGTATCAAGACACCTTCGATTTCCTTGCAGTTTTGGTGATCAGCGTCGTCGAAGAGCATCCATGAGTGCGGCGCCGAGGGCGCCCTGAGGCTCCGGCCGGTTGCTCTCGCGCCCGGCGCGCGACGCCTCGTTCCGCGCTGGACGTGGTGCCTCGGCACGCCCCGCCGCCGGCTTGTCCCGGCCGGGCTCGCGTGCGCCGCCCGCCACCGTGTCCTTGCGCATGGAAAGGCTGATGCGCTTGCGTTTGATGTCGATCTCAAGCACCCGCACTTTTACGACATCACCCACTTTCACCACCTCGTGGGCATCCTTCACGAAGCGGTCGGCGAGTTGGGAGACGTGCACCAGCCCGTCCTGGTGCACGCCGATATCCACGAAGGCGCCGAAGGCCGCGACATTGGTAACGGTCCCTTCCAGCAGTATGCCGGGCTTGAGGTCCTTCATGTCGTCGATGCCATCGGCGAAGGTGGCGGTCTTGAAAGCCGGCCGCGGATCGCGGCCCGGCTTCTCCAACTCGGCGATGATGTCGCGCACCGTGGGCAGGCCGAAGCGCTCATCGACGAAGACACGCGGATCGAGCGCCTTGAGCCCCGTGCTGTCGCCCATAAGCGTGCGCAGGTCACGCCCGCAGGCGGCGACGATCTTGCGCGCCACGCCATAGGCTTCCGGATGGACGGCGGAGGCATCGAGCGGCTCGGCGCCGTCGCGGATGCGCAGGAAGCCGGCGCATTGCTCGAAGGTGCGCGGCCCGAGGCGCGCCACATCCAGGAGCTGGCGGCGGCTGACAAAGGCCCCATGGGTGTCGCGGTGAGCGACGATGGCCTCCGCGAGCGACGCCCCCAGCCCTGACACCCGCGCAAGAAGCGAGGCCGAGGCGGTGTTCAGATCGACACCGACCGCGTTCACCGCATCCTCCACCACCGCGTCGAGCGCACGGGCGAGGTGATACTGATCGACGTCGTGCTGGTACTGCCCCACGCCGATGGCCTTGGGCTCGATCTTCACCAGTTCGGCCAGCGGATCCTGCAGCCGGCGCGCAATGGAGACGGCGCCGCGCAGGGAGACGTCAAGACCAGGGAATTCCGCCGCCGCGGCCTCGGAGGCTGAATAGACGGAGGCGCCGGCTTCCGAGACCACGACCTTGATCGGCTTCACCCCGCCGTCCGGCACGGGCAGCATGGCGAGCATGTCCGCCACCAGCTTCTCGGTCTCGCGGCTGCCCGTACCGTTGCCGATCGCGATAAGTTCCACACGGTGCTGGCGGACGAGGCTGGCAAGTTCGGCCTGCGTCCCCCGCACATCATTCTTCGGCGGGAAGGGATAGACGGTCGAGGTCGCCAGCAGCTTGCCGGTGCCATCGACGACAGCCACTTTCACGCCGGTGCGGATGCCCGGATCGAGCCCCATCGTGGCGCGCGAGCCGGCGGGGGCGGCGAGCAGCAGGTCCTTGAGATTGCGGGCGAAGACCTCGATCGCCTCGGTCTCGGCGCGGGCACGCAACTCGCTCATCAGATCGATGGAAAGGCTGAGCGAAAGCTTCACCCGCCAGGTCCAGCCAGCGACCTCCATCAACCAGGCATCGCCCGGCTGGCGCGTGCCGATGCCATAGGCCTGGGCGATGAGCTGGACGACCGGCTTGACGGGAGAGGTGTCGTCGAGGTCGACCTCGATGTCGAGCGTGAGCACCTCCTCATTCCGCCCGCGCAGCATCGCCAGCGCCCGATGGCTCGGCACGCCGGCCCATTTCTCCGAATGATCGAAATAATCAGAGAACTTGGCACCGGCTTCCTGTTTGCCATCGACGACGCGGGCATGCAGCACGGCGCGCTCGCGCAAATGGCTGCGCAGCCGTCCGAGCAGCTCGGCATTCTGCGCGAATTGCTCGGAGATGATGTCGCGTGCGCCGTCGAGCGCCGCCTTCACATCCGGCACTTCCTCGGTGAGGTAGCCGGCGGCAAGCTCCACCGGCACCCGCGCGCGGCTGGCGAGGATCGCGTCGGCCAGCGGACCGAGGCCGCGCTCGCGGGCGATGTCGGCGCGGTTGCGGCGCTTGGGCTTGTAGGGAAGGTAGATATCCTCCAGCTCCGCCTTGGTGCCGGCGCCGGCAATCGCGCCTTCCAGCGCCTCGGTCAGCTTGCCTTGCTGGCGGATGGAATCGGTGATGGCGCTGCGCCGGGTTTCCAGCTCGCGCAGATAGACCAGCCGCTCGCCGAGCTGACGCAATTGCGTATCGTCGAGACCGCCCGTCACTTCCTTGCGGTAGCGCGCGATGAAGGGAACGGTCGCCCCTTCATCCAGCAGCGCGATGGCGGCCAGGGCCTGCTGCGGGCGGGCGCCGATCTCCCCGGCGATCTGCTGGGCGATGCGGGCGGTGACGGCAGTATCGGTCGTGGCGCTCATGCGGTTCCCGAATCCGGTGGAACAGGGGCGCGACCATAGTGAGGGCGGCCGGCAAAAGCCAAGGCCGCCCCTTTCACAGCCTCATCAGGCCAGCCAGAAGATCAGCCCCGACAGTGCAAATCCCATCAGCCCCACGAGCGTCTGCATCACCGTCCAGGTCTTGAATGTGGTCTTGATGTCCATGTTGAAGAACCGGCCGACCAGCCAGAAGCCGGAATCGTTGACATGCGAGAGCATGACCGAGCCTGCGGCGAGCGCGAGGACGATGGCGGCGAGGTCCGCCCCATGATAGCCGGCGGCCTGAACGGCCGGCTGCACGAGGCCGGCCGCGGTGATGAGGGCGACGGTCGCCGAGCCCTGCGCCACCCGCAGTGCAGTGGCGATTAGGAAACCCGCCACGAAGATCGGCAGGCCGATATAGGCCATGCCATCCGCCAGCGCGTCGCCGATGCCGGAGGCCCGCAAGACGCCGCCGAACATGCCGCCGGCGCCCGTCACGAGGATGATGGAGCAGACCGGGCCAAGCGCCGAATCCAGCGTGCGCTCGACGGAGGCCGCGTCATGCCCGCGCCGGGGGCCGAGTACATAGGCCGCCACGAGCACCGAGATCAGCAGCGCCACAGGCGTGGCGCCGATCGTGCGCGCGAGCTGGAACCAGCCGGCATCGCCGCTCACCCAACCCTGCGCCCGCGCGAAATCGAGTCCCGTATTGATGAAGATCAGCGCGAGGGGCAGCAGGAGGAGGCCGATCACCGTACCGGAACTCGGTGGATTCGCCGGCGGCTCGGCGGGCGTGCCGCCCGAGAGAATATCCGGCACCGGCAAGACGACGCGCTTGCCGATCCAATGCCCGAACAGCCAGCCGGCGACGATCCAGGTGGGGATGGCGATGGCGAGACCCGCGAGAACCAGAAGACCGACATCCGCGCCGAGCAACTCGGCCGCCGCAACGGGACCGGGGTGGGGCGGCACGAAGACGTGCATCACGGAAAAGGCGGTGGCGACGGGAATGCCGTACAGCAGCAGGCCGCCCCCGAGCCGGCGCGCGACCGTAAACACCACCGGAAGCATCACCACGAGCCCGGCATCGAAGAAGATCGGGAAGCCGAAGATCAGCGAGGCGATGCCTAGCGCCAAGGGCGCCCGCTTCTCGCCGAAGCGATTCACCAGATCATCGGCGAGCGCCTGCGCCCCGCCGGAGACTTCGAGCAGCCGCCC
>JAEZMI010000081.1 GCA_023414975.1 Pseudomonadota bacterium
CCGACGGGATGCGGCACGAAGAGGCTCGCCATGGGCGGCACGAGGGGTCCGTCCAGCAGCGGCCAGGTAGTGTAGGGGAGGCCGGCGTCGAGGCCGGCGACGAGCCCGCCGAGGAATATCTGCAGCAGCACGACGCCGAGCAGGATATGCCCATTGGTGCGCAGCCAGGCCGGCACCGCCTGCGGCGCGCGCGCGGGCTTGAGCTGCGCCGCCACGGCCACCGTGGCCGCAAGGATGATGCAGGCCAGCGTGAGATGGGTGGCCAAGCGGTACTGGCTCACATCCACCCGGTTCACCAGCCCCGAGGCGACCATCCACCAGCCGACGGCGCCCTGCAGCCCGCCGAGCACGAACAGTCCGCCGAGCTTCCAGCCGAGCGGCCGGTCGATCAGCCCCCGCCAGAGAAAGAACAGGAAGGGCAGCAGGAAGACGAAGCCGATGAGGCGACCGAGCAGCCGGTGTGCCCATTCCCACCAGAAAATGTACTTGAACTCGTCGAGGCTCATGCCCCGGTTGATCTGCACATATTGCGGGATTTGCCGGTACTTCTCGAACTCCGCCTGCCAGTCGGCGTCGGAGAGCGGCGGCAGCGTTCCGGTCACCGGCTTCCATTCGGTGATCGACAGGCCCGACTCGGTCAGCCGTGTCGCGCCGCCCACCACGACCATGAGCACGATGAGCGCCGCTACGGCATAGAGCCACAGGCGCACGGGCCTCAGCCGGTCGGCCGCGTCGATTGCTGCCTGCGGCGCGGCAGTGGAAAGGGTCTGGTCAAGGGCCATCATGCGCTCCTGGCAATGGCGGCCATCAGCCCCTCTGGCCGCCTTCGGCCGGGCGCTTCCTTCCCGGCACGGCGAGCGATATAGAGGCGTCGAGCCGCGCGCAACCGGACTCTTTGTCTCGCGTGGCGCGTAAAATGACGGGACGGGACGGTGGAATGAGCCAGCAGCCGCTGAACGAGACACGGGGCCTGCCGCCCCGCCTGCGCAAGTTCATCGGAACGGTGGCCCTGCTGCTGCTGGTCATCGTCTGGGCGCTGGCCGCCATGGCGCTGGCGCAGGGGCGGGTCACCACCCTGCCCGGCTACGGCCAGTTCATCGCCTACACCTTCCTGGGCGCCGGCTGGGTCGTTCCGGCCGGCTGGATCATCCGCTGGATGATGAAGTTCGACCGACGGCCCGAGACGCTCTGAGACGTCGGCCGCATCGGGGTGAGGCAGGTCACGCCGCCTTCGGCAGCGTCGTGGCGGGCGCGGCGGTGAAGGTCACCATGGCAATGTCGCCGAATCCGAGCTCCGCCAATTGGTCGAAGGTCTGCACGGCGTCGGTCGCGGCGCCGCCGGGCTGTGTCACCAGAATGAGAGTCGGCTTCAGCGTCGCCACCTGCTCGGCGCCGATCGTCGGGGCGAGCGGCGGCGCGGCCACCACCACATGGTCATAGGTCTGCATCAGCGCGCTGAGGATCAGCGTGAGCCGGTCGGCGGCAACGAGACCACTCGCCTCGCAGGCGCCGCGCCCCGGCGGGATCACATGGCAGCGCGAGGCCGCCTCGCGGTGAATGGCGTCGGAAAAGCTGGCCACGCCGAACAGCAGATCGGTGAGGCCGGCCGCCCGCGGGTCGGCGGTCAGTTCGGCCAGAGCGGGCGCCATGACGTCGAGGCAAACAATCACGGCACGCCGCTCGGGCGAGGCCAGCGAACGAGCCAGCGCCAGGGCACAGCGGGCGATGCCTTCATCCTGCGACGGTCCGGTCACGACTACCAGCCGCGCCGCCTCGCCGCGCAGCTCGATCAGACGGGAAAGATCGGCCAGTTCCCCCTCGCGGGAGAAATGACGGCGCGGATGCGGGACGCCCTCCTCGGCATAATCATCGGCGCGTTCGGCCCCGATCCAGGGCAGATGCTGGGCCGTGCCCTCGCGGGCACGCTCGGGCAGCGCGGGCGCTTCGGCGACCGGCGGCACGGGAAGGGAGCGGCGCCGGCGGCGGAAAAATTGGAGGCCAAACGCGAATCCGAAGGCACCGAGCGCGGCGCCGCCGGCGGCGACAGCCGGCGTCGGCGCCAGGGCGGCGGCGGGTGCCTGCGCGCGCGCGGCGAGCCGCGCCGGCATGGTGATGGGTCCGCCGGCTTCCATGTTGAAGGCGCCGCGCGTCTGCCGCAGACGCAGATAGCCGTCGGCAAAGGCATTGGCGACGTCGGCGGCGAGAGCCGGATTGTCCGCGACGAAACGAATGGCGGTCTGGCCGTCCGCCCGGTCCCTCACGCTCAGGCCGCTTTCGATGGAGCGCAGCGCCGCCGAATCGCCGGTCGAGGCGCTCGCGGGTGCGCCGAACAGGCCGTTCAGCCGGTCCGACAGTGAGAGGCGCCGGCCGCCGAAGCGTTCCGCCAGCCGCGTTTCCTCAATCACCTGCCGCGCGAACTCACGGGAGGAAATGATCTGCGCCCGCGTCGTCGCCGGCGCCATGCCCCGCGCCTCCGGGAGCAGCCGTGCCTCGGCGGCATAACGCGGCTGGGTGGCGAGACCGACCATTCCGCCAACCAGCAGCGCGGCAAGGGTAGGCGCGAGAAGACTCGGCGCGAGAAGATGGCGTCGCGCGAAGGAGCGCAGGCGGGCGGCGCGCGCCGACCCCTCCGCGATTGGCGAACCCGGCGGGGCAACGCCATCGGCGGCCATCATGGTGGCAAGACCGCTAGGGGCAAGACCGCTGGGGGCAAGACCGCTCACGGCAAAGCTGCTTGCGGGCAGGAAGGGCCCATAGGCCTCCGCCGTCGCGACTCCCGCATTCACCATGTCCGGCTCATTCACCATGGCCGCATTAGGCGACCAGTGTGGTTTCCACCGTGTTAAAGGCGGACGGTTCATCCGGCCGCCGGCCCACGGCTAATCCGAAATCACTGCTTTCCCTCGCGGAGCAGGGCCTGCCCGCCTTCGGTCATGCCCGGCGCGTCAACCAGACGCCCGCAATGATGAGGGCTCCAGCGATCAGGACATTGAGAGACACCGTCTCGCCCAGAAAGAAGACGGCGGTGACGATGCCAACGACAGGCTGCAGAAACTGGATCGGGGCAACGGCGGCCGCGCCGGCTTCGCCCAGAGCGTAGAACCACAGCGCGTAGCCCAAGATCGTGATGAACAGTACCAGGAACAGCAGGGCGGATAGTTCGAGGGGGGTGGGCGTGGACCAGTCGAAACCGATCGCCTCGGGGATTGTGAATGGCGCGAAGGCCACGGCCCCCACGGCTATCGACCAGACGGTCGCCGGCCATTGCCCCATGCGCGACGAGCTTCGCCCGCCATACACATAACCGACACTGGCGAACAGAACCGACAGCAGAACGAGCCCGTCTCCCAACAGAGTTGCCGACGTCGCCGTTGTCGCCGCAGCGCTCCGCGAATTCATCAGAATGACAATTCCCGAGAGGGAAACGACGCTGCCGCCCCACCAGAGAGCTTTGGGCCACCGGCCAGAGAGCAGGAAACTGAGCAAGCCCGTGAATATGGGAGCCGAAGCCAGGACCACCGAGGCGTGCGTGACCGAGGTCTTCAGGATGCCGATGCTGAGCAGAAGCGGATAGGCCATGAAACCAGACAGTCCGCCGGCGATGAGTTCGCACCGCTCCGCCCATGTTGCCGGGAAACGGCCCAGAAAGCGCAGCAGCAGCGGCAGCAGAAGAATGCCCGCCAGAAGTGAGCGCAGCCCACCAATCAACTCCGGGGGGATGCTACGTCCGGCGACCGCTGTCGCGGCGGCTGAAGCCCCCCACATCGCCACCGCCGTGAAAGCTGCCGCGAGCGCGAGGGTGGTCGATGGAGAGCTGGTTTTCATTGGCAGCCTTCGGATTCGCGCACTTGCCGGCACCACCTATGGCCGCCACTATTGTCTGGCTCAATCGAAACATTGTCTGGCAAACAATAATGGCATGGACCCCGGCACTTTCATCGACCCGTCCGCGCTACGTCGCACTGGCGGAGGCGATCGAGGACGCGATCGAGACAGGCGAACTGAAAGTCGGAGACCGGCTGCCACCTCATCGCGATCTTGCCTGGCGGCTGGGCCTCAATACGTCGACGGTGACCAAGGCCTACCGCGAAGCATCGCGCCGGCACCTGATACATGGCGAAGTCGGGCGAGGCTCATATGTTCTCGGCCGAAGCAGGGCCGCCGAGATATTCGCCTCCCGTGTCGTTGATCCGGCGATCCTCGACCTGTCTGTAAATGCGCCGGTGGCTATGCCGGACGATGGGTTTGCGGACGCGATCGCAAACGCCATCCGCGCCCCTGACATTGACTGGCGAGGCTACGCGTCCCGGGCGCTGATCGACCGGCTGCGGATCGCCGGCGTTCGTTGGCTGGAAGCACGCGGGATCGTCGCGCGACCGCAGGAAGTTGTGCCCGTCGCGGGTGGTCAGGCCGCGCTCGCGGCGATCCTGAATGTCCTCGATATCAAATCTCTTGGTATCGAAGAGCAAACCTATTCGGGCGTCGTGGCGCTGGCGCAGGGACGGGGAATGAGGGCCACCGACCTGCGGATGGACGAGGACGGTGTTCTGCCGAGGGCTTTGTCGGACGCCGCCGTCGATGCAGTCATATTGACACCGACGCTGCACAACCCCACCGGTCGGATCTGGTCTCTGGCGCGCCGGCAGGACCTGCTGGCAGCAGCATCACGCAAGGGAATGCTGATCATCGAAGATGACGCCTATGGCCCTTTGGCCGACATCCGGCCCATGGCCGCCTTGCCTTCCACCGCGCCGAACCTGTTCGTCTCGACCCTGTCCAAGACGGTGGCCGCCGGGCTGCGGACCGGATTTGTCTGGGGCAAAGGCGAAATGATCGAGAAACTCAGTTCCGCGGTCTATGCCACAAGCTGGAGTATGGCTCCGCTCATGATGGAGGTCGCGGCCCGTTGGATCGAAAGTGGCGGCGTGACCAAGCAGGTCGAAAGCCAGCGGCTTGAGATCGAGGCACGGCACCGGCTGGCGGTGGCGTTTTTTCCCACCCTTCGCGGAAATCCGCCGTCGCCTCACATCTTCATTCCGACAAGAGCGCCAGCCGGGTTGTTTGAATCGGCAGGGGTACGCGTGGCCCCCTCATCGTCGTTTTCAAGAAAGCCGGAGAGCCACCCGGGCATACGCATCAGCTTGAGTGCCGCGCCGTCCCGCGT
>JAEZMI010000136.1 GCA_023414975.1 Pseudomonadota bacterium
GTGCTCGCCCGCGCCAGCCTCGACGTGCCCGTGCTGCAGCACGGCTTCGACGCGACGAAATGGGCGCTCTACAACGACGCCCTGCTGCGCGGGCTGGATACCCGAATCGGCCTGGAGGACGGCAAGCTGATGCCGGACGGAAGCGAGGCCGAGGGCAATGCCGCCCTCATCAAGGAAGCCTTCCGCCTCGCCCGCATCCCGCCGAAGATCGTGCCGGAGATGCCGGCGGCGGGGTGAGGCGTCACGCCACGTCCTCTCTCTATCGTCTTCAGCGAATGAGTTTGGCGACCGCGCGGTCAGCCGGGCTCTCGCTCTCGGCTAACCCGCGCGCGACGCCTTCGCGGTCGGCCTCGGAGCGGTTCTGGCTCATCTTGCGCTTGCCTTCCAGTCGGGTGATCGGCAGGCGCAGCCCGACAATGCCCTTTAGCTGGCTGGCGATGAAGGGGGCTGGCGCGTCGGTGACCGCCCAGGGCTCGGCGCGCGGCTGCTCATAGAGCTGGGTGAGCCGCGTCACCGCCTCCAAGAGGCGCGCACCATCCTCGAAGAACTCGGCCGGGCCATAGGCGTGGACCGCCTCATAGTTCCAGGTCGGCACGACCTTGCCGTGCTCGGCCTTGGCGGCGTACCAGCTCGGCGTGATGTAGGCATCGGCGCCGGAGAAAAGCACCAGCGCCTTGCCGAGCGGGGCCGCTTTCCATTGCGGGTTGGCCTTGGCGAGATGGCCATAGAGCACGCCTTGCTCGCCCTCACTCTCATCGAGATAAAGCGGCAGCGGCGTCGCCATCAGCCCCTCGGCGGTCGCCGTCACCAGCGTGGCGAGGCGGGCGGAGCGGATGATCTGGCGGAACGTGGCGGGATCGTCTTCGCGGAAGGCGGGCGGCGTGTACATGGTCGGGGTCAGTCAAGAGGGCGGATTGGCTGACCAGCATAAAGCAAGACCGGGGCCGAGAAACCCCACGGTGCCGCCACGCACTGGGATGCGGAGCACGCCCCTGCCCCCTACTTCATCTCCACTTCGACGAAGCTCATCGGGGCGTCACCGGCGTTGCGGACATCGTGGCGGATGCCGGCGGGGCGGGAATAGGCGCCGCCGGCCGCCATGGCGACCTGCGTCACCGTCCCGTCCACGTCGACCTCCATCAGCCCGTCGGTGACGAAAACGATGGCGTAATCCATCGCATGCTCGTGCCAGCCGGTGGTCGCGCCCGGCGCGAAGTCCCAGCGGGTGATGCGCACGCGCTCATCATCCGCCAGAACGGTCGGCACGGCCGGTCTTGTGCAGGCAAAAACCATGGCCGATCCTCAACCCGAGTTCCGCAGGCCGGCGGAAATGCCGTTGATGGTGAGCTGGATGCCTTGCAGCACCTTCTCGTCCGTGTCGCTCGCGCGGTACTTCCTGAGCAGCCCGACCTGCACATGGTTGAGCGGGTCGATATAGGGGAAGCGATTGCGGATAGAGCGATCGAGCAGCGGGTTCGAGCCGAGCAGCTTGTCCTGCTGCGCGATGGCGAGCAGCGACTCGATGGCGGCCTGATGCTCGGCGCGGATGCGCCCGAAGATGCTTTCGCGCAAGGCCACATCCTCCACCAGTTGCGCATAGCGCGAGGCGATGGCGACCGAGCTCTTGGAGAGCACCATGTCCATGTTGGACAGCTGGGTCCGGAAGAACGGCCATTCGCGGTACATCTCCTGCAGGAGCGGCAGGCCGTCCGGGTGCTTTTCGAGCCATGACGTCACCGCCGAGCCGAAGCCATACCAGCTCGGCAGCATGAGCCGGCACTGCGCCCAGGAGAACACCCAGGGGATGGCGCGCAGATCCTCGATCCGCCGCGTCTTCTTGCGCGAGGCCGGGCGCGAGCCGATGTTGAGCGTCGCGATCTCGTTGATGACCGTCGATTCCCAGAAATAGTCCTCGAAGCGCGGGGTCTCGTAGACGAGCGAGCGATAGGCGCGGAAAGCGGCCTCGGAGAGCTCCTCCATCACGGTGAGATATTCCTCGCGCGGGGCCTTGGCATCGCCCGAGAGCAGCGTCGCCTCCAGCGTGGCGGCGGCGAGGATTTCCAGATTGCCGCGACCCACCGCCGGATTGGCAAATTTCGAGGAGATGATCTCGCCCTGTTCGGTGATGCGGATTTCGCCCTGCACCGCCCCGCCCGGCTGGGCGAGGATGGCGTCATAGCTCGGGCCGCCGCCACGGCCGACCGAGCCGCCGCGGCCATGGAAGAGGCGCAGCTTCACGCCATGGCGCTTGAACACCTCGATCAGCTCGATTTCCGCCTTGTAGAGCTCCCAGCCGGAGGTGACGAAGCCGCCATCCTTGTTGCTGTCCGAATAGCCGAGCATCACCTCCTGCATGCCGCCGCGGCTGTCCACCAGCTTGCGGTACTCGGGCAGCCGGAACATCTGCTCCATCACCTTGGCGGCGTTGCGCAGATCCTCGATGGTCTCGAACAGCGGCACGATGTTCACCGCGGCCGCGCCGGCGGGATCGACCAGGCCGACTTCCTTGAGCAGCAGCGCCAGCTCCAGCATGTCCGACACGCCTTCGGCCTTGGAGATGATGCAGGTCTGGATCGCCCCCGGGCCGTAGATCGCGTGGATGCGGGCGCAGGTGCGCAGCATGGCCAGCTCGCCGACCGTCTCCTCCGAATAGGTTGCGAAGGGCGAGGTGAGCGGGCGTGCCGTGGTCAGCTCGCGCAGCAGCAGCGCGACGCGGGTGCCCTCCGGCAGCGCCTTGTAGTGGGTGCCGGGCGCGGCGACCTCGAACAGCTCGGCGACGCAGCGCTCATGCACGTCGGAATTCTGGCGGGAGTCGAGAATGGCGAGGTGGAAGCCGAAGCAGTCCACCGCCCGGCGCAGCGCCCGCAGCTTGCCGCGCGCGATGGCGGCCGAGCGGTGCGCCCTGAGCGAGGCGTCGATGACGTCGAGATCGGCGCGGAAGTCCTTCGCCGAGGCGTAGGGCGCAACGGACGGCTTGACGGTGATGCCGAGCAGGTCGGCGATCTCCAGACGGAAGGCGGTCGCCCGCAGCCGCGCGGCAATGGCGGTCGCCGCGAGCCGGTAGGGCTCGTTGCGCCGGTGCGGCGAGGATTCGGGCGCCGCATCCACCAGCGCCAGCAGATCGTCGGACACTTTCACGCGGATGGTCGAGATGGACAGCTCCGCGCCGAGCGCGTCCAGTTCTTCCAGATAGAAGCGCACGGCCTGCGCGCTCTGCATCCGCATGGTCTCGCGGGTGACGTCGGCGGTGACGAACGGGTTGCCGTCGCGGTCGCCGCCGATCCAGCTGCCCATGCGCAGGAAGGAGCCGACTTCCGGCGCGGTGTCGGCGGGCACGCCCTCGACGGCGGCAAGCCGATCCTCCAGCGCCGCATAGAGTTTCGGCAGTTCACGCAGGAACGTGTAGTCGTAATAGGCCAGACCGTTCGCCACCTCGTCGAGCACGGTGAGCTTGGTGCGGCGCAGCAGATTGGTCTGCCAGAGCATGAGGACGCGGCGGCGCAGCTCGTCCTCGTCCTCCGCCACTTCGTCCGGCGTCGGCTCGGGTCCGGCCCGCCCGGCCAGAAGCTCGGCGATCCGCATCTCATGGGTCTGGGTGGAGCGGCGGCGCACCTCGGTCGGGTGGGCGGTGAGCACCGGGCTCGCCAGCGCCGTCGCGAAGAACTTGCGCAGGTCCGCGAGAGAGATGCCGGCCGCGCGCGCGCGCTCCACCGCATGGGCGAGCGAGGCAGGCGTCACGCCGCGCCCGCTCGCCGCCACCGCCCGCCGGCGGCGGATCACGTTCTGGTCCTCGGCGATGTTGGCGAGATGCGAGAAATAGCTGAAGGCACGGACGATGGAGATGGTCTGATCGGGGCTGAGGTCCGCGAGCATGGCCTCCAGCTCCTGCCGGGCGCCCTGGTCGTCCTCGCGGTGAAAGCGCGTCGACACGCGGCGGATGCTCTCCACCAGATCGAAGGTGGGCTCGCCTTCCTGGTCCCGCACCGTTTCGCCGAGCACGCGCCCGAGCATGCGGATGTCATCGCGCAGCGACAGGTCGAACTCGGATTCGGTGTCGGCCTCTCCGTCCGGGACGGCGATGGTCAGAGCGAGGGACATGAGGCGACTCCCGACATGCGTTACTCCTTTAGGCGTAGGAACTTTAGCAATTTGCATGCCGGGCATGACAGCCATGTACGAAGGAATGGTTGTCGCAGCCGTCATGGATGCCCATTTGGCCAGACTGACGATGCGGCATTTGCGCAACAGGCTTCGGATTGTTTCGTTTTGCCTTATCTGCGCCCCGTTTCTGAACGGAATCGCGGCCAATATGAACGTCAGGCTCAGGCAAGATTAAGGGTCTAACGCTCATAGTCGTCGCTCAGAGCCGGCATCGTCCAGTGGCGGTGCTTTGTGTGGTCAAGGTCGGCGGGCGAGCCCCGACCGTTGTATGCGTAACAGAAGGACGTCGACATGCCTCCCGTCATGAACCGTGCCGAGGTTCAGACTCAATCTGCCCTCCCGCCCCAGGCCCTGCCCTCCAAGGCGTTCCCGGCCCAGGCCGCGACGCCGAATGTGGCGGAAAAGAAGGCTGGCAACGGCGTAGCCGCGCCTCTCGGCTCCATCGCCTCGCTCGAATCACGCCTCGGCTTCTGAGCCGCCGGGAACCGGTTGCCCGCGCCGCCGTCGCAGCGACGTGATGGCGCCGGGCTGGAAATCACCGGGATCCTCCCCCATATGTGACGCAGCGGCAGGCCTCTTAATGGGCTGCCGCAAGTCCGATTTTTGGGAGAGATCGCCTCGTGAAGACCCCGCGTTCCCGCTCCGCCATGCTCCGTATTGCCATGGCGACCCTGTTTCTCGGTGCCGGCCTGATGGTGGCCACCGACTTCGCCGAGGCGCGTGCCGGTCGTAGCGGCAGCTTCGGCAGCCGCGGATCACGGACCTGGTCGACGCCGGCGCCGACCCCCACTGCCCCTTCCGCCCAGACCATGCAGCGTTCGGCCACGCAGCCGGGCGCCACGACGAGCGCGACCCGCGCGCCCGGTGCACAGCCCGGCGGCTTCTTCAACCGTGGGGGCTTCATGGGCGGGCTGATGGGCGGCCTTCTCGGTGCCGGCCTGTTCGGCCTGCTGATGGGTTCCGGCTTCTTCTCCGGCCTCGGCAGCCTCGCCGGCATTCTCGGCCTGCTGCTTCAGGTCGCGCTCATCTTCATCGTCGTCCGCCTGGTGATGGGTTGGCTGCGCGGCCGCAACCAGCCCTCCTATGCCGGCGGCCGGCCGGACCCGATGGCATCGGGCCCAATGGCGCGCGACGCGCTGAATGGCGGGACGGGTGCTCCGCAAGGCGCCGGCGGCGCGGCCGCGGGGGCCTCGCGTTTCGGCTTCGGCACCGGCCCGCGCGGCCGCCCGATCAAGCTCGACGGCGCCGATTTCGACAGCTTCGAGCGCCTTCTCGGCGAGGTACAGACGGCTTATGGCCGCGATGACCGCGCCGCGTTGGCTCAGCGCCTGACGCCCGAAATGATGGGCTATCTCGGCGAGGAACTGGACGATCTCGCCCGCAACGGGCTGGAAAACCGTCTTTCCGACGTGAAGCTCCTGCAGGGCGACCTGTCGGAAGCCTGGAACGAGGAGGGTCGCGACTATGCCACGGTCGCCATGCGCTACCAGCTTCGCGATGTCACGGTCGAGAAGGCGAGCGGCCGCATCGTGCAGGGCGATCCCAACCGCCTCGAACAGGCGGTGGAGTTCTGGACCTTCACCCGCACGCCCGGCGGGCCGTGGCAGCTCAGCGCCATCCAGCAGGGCTGAGACGGCCCGTCCCTGAGACCCATTGAACGGGCGCCCCAGCGGCGCCCGTTTTCGTTTGCCCGTCAGCTCAGGGGATCATAGCCGAACCGGTTGGGGCCGACCGTACCGCGCACCATGAACCAGAAAAAGATGATGATTGCGCCGATGCCGGTCAGGCCGATCAGCAGCCACCAGCCGGTACGGTCCATGTCGTGGAAGCGGCGGGCAGCCACGGCGATCGATGGAATGAGAAAAGCCAACCCCACCAGTGCGCTGATGGGTGTCAGAGCGTCGATCTCGCCGAAGGCGACGAAGGACAGCGCACCGAACAGTGCGGTGTCGAGAATGCTGGCGACAATGTTGGCGAGAACGGTGAAGAACACCCACCACCAATATTCCGACCGCGAAGCCCGGCCGGAAAAAGTCGCGTACTGGCTGAAACCACTCGAGACGGCTTGCGTGAACCCCATGACTTCCCCCATGCCTTCCCGGCACACCGCGCATTCTCGCTGGGAACGACGATAAATACCACGAGGCTTGCTTGAGGCCGTGGAGAGAAATCAATGAAAATTGCCGTGGAAGCGGAGCCGGCCATCGAGGTGCGGGACCTCATCGACCGGGGGCTCGACATCTACAATGAGGCGAAGGCGGGACCGCCGCACGCCTCCAACTTCTGGGTCGTTGCGCGCGACCAGGACGGCGCGCCCCAGGCAGGCCTGAAAGCACATATCGCCTTTGGTTGGATGTTCGTCGACTGGCTGTGGGTGTCGCCCGACATGCGGGGCGGCGGGGTGGGCAGCGCGGTGCTGCGTGCGGCCGAGGCCGAATCACGAGCCCGCGGCTGCATCGGCGCACATCTGCAGACCCACAGCTTCCAGGCGCCGGATTTCTACGCGAAGCACGGCTACGAGCGCTTCGGCCAGATCGACGATTACCCGCCCGGCCATTCCTGCATCTGGCTGAAGAAGCGCTTCTGACGCGCCCTCACCGCCGATTCACCGCCCCTTGCGGCGTCCGCCGGGGCGGTAGCCCTTGGTCATCGGGTCCGGCCGCTCGGGGCGCACCCAGTCCTCGACACGCAGCGGCTCGGCGCGGTCGGTGCCGGGGCCCATGTCGTCCAGCGACGGGACGACGATACGCGAACGCGGCAGCGGCCGGTCGTCGTCCGCGTCATAGGCGGCCTGCGCCTCATCGGCCCGCGCAGCATGGCCCGAGGAGACGTGGCCGGGCGAGGAGCGCGGGCCGGACTTCGCCCCCGCTTTCCCCCGTCCCGCCTTTTTCTCCGGCAGATTGGCGGCGCGGCCATATTTGCGCTCGCCGCGATAGCCGCCGGTCTGCTCGTCCACATTGCCCTGACGCGCCAGCGGATCGTCGGAGATGACGAGTTCGGTCGCCTGAAGCCGCTTGATCTCGTCGCGCAGCCGCGCGGCCTGCTCGAAATCCAGATCGGCGGCGGCGGCGCGCATGCGCTTTTCGAGATCGGCCATGACGGCGGCGAGGTTGTTGCCGTAGGTCGCCGCGCCCTCGGCCATGCCGGCATCGACCGTCACATGGTCGCGCTCGTAGACGCTTTCGAGAATGTCGCCGATCGCCTTGCGCACGCTTTCCGGCGTGATCCCGTGCTCGGTGTTCCAGGCGATCTGCTTGGCGCGGCGGCGCTCGGTCTCCGCCATGGCGCGCTCCATCGAGCCGGTGACGGCGTCGGCATAGAGGATCACCCGCCCGTCCACATTGCGCGCGGCGCGGCCGATGGTCTGCACCAGCGAGGTTTCCGAGCGCAGGAAACCCTCCTTGTCGGCGTCGAGGATGGCGACCAGCCCGCATTCGGGGATGTCGAGGCCCTCGCGCAGCAGATTGATGCCGATCAGCACATCGAAAGCGCCGAGGCGCAGGTCGCGGATGATCTCAATGCGCTCGATCGTGTCGATATCCGAGTGCATGTAGCGCACGCGGATGCCGTTCTCGTGCAGATATTCGGTGAGATCCTCGGCCATGCGCTTGGTGAGCGTCGTCACCAGCGTGCGGTAGCCCTTCGCCGCCGTCGCGCGGACCTCGCCCAGCAGATCGTCCACCTGCGTGCGGGCGGGGCGCACTTCCACCTCGGGATCGACAAGACCGGTGGGACGGATCACCTGTTCGACGAACACGCCGCCGGTCTTCTCCATCTCCCATTTGCCGGGAGTGGCGGAGACGTGGACGGTCTGCGGCCGCATCGCTTCCCATTCCTCGAAGCCCAGCGTCTGGAGCAGCGCTGCACCTTCGCCCTCGAAATGATGGAGGCGACGGGAAGCTGCGCCGGCATCGAGAACTACTCGCGCTGGCTTACCGGCCGCCGCCCCGGCGAACCGCCGCCG
>JAEZMI010000150.1 GCA_023414975.1 Pseudomonadota bacterium
GCCTCCCCCTCCCCGGCACCCGCGCCGCGCGCGGACACGCCGATGACGCCGGCGGAGATCGACTTCGCGGTGAAGGCCACCAACGCGACCCGCCTCGCCTATGTCATCACCGGCGACGCGACCACGGACGAGGTCAGCCGCGCCGGCCTCAAGGGCCTCACCGATTTCCTCGGCGACCGCACGGCGCTGGAGGCGGGCGAGCCGATGGGCGTCAACCTCGATCGCGACGAGCTGTCCTTCTTCCCGCTGCTCTACTGGCCGATCGTTCCCGGCGCGCCCCGCCCCTCGGCGCCGACGCTCTCGCGCATCGACGCCTTCATGAAGCAGGGCGGCACCATCATCTTCGACACGCGCGACGCCGAGACCGCCATCCCCGGCGCCGCCGGTGCGGGCACGCCGGCCAACGAGACCTTGCGCGCCATCCTCTCCGGGCTCGACATTCCCGAGCTGGAGCCGGTGCCGCGTGACCATGTTCTGACCAAGGCGTTCTATCTGCTGCGCGATTTCCCCGGCCGCTTCACCGGCGGCCAGACCTGGGTGGAGGCTCTGCCCGCCGCCGACGCCGACGAGGAACGCCCGGCCCGCGCCGGCGACGGCGTCTCGCCCGTCGTCATCACCTCCAACGATCTCGCCGGCGCCTGGGCCGTGGGAGAGGATGGGCGCCCGCTCCTGCCCATGTCCGGCAGCAGCCCGCGCCAGCGCGAACTCGCCTACCGCGCCGGCGCCAACCTCGTGATGTACGTGCTGACCGGCAACTACAAGGCCGACCAGGTGCATGTGCCCGCGCTGCTGGAAAGGCTGGGGCAGTGAACGCGATGCGAGACACAACCCCCGTCACCTCCACGCTCCCTCTCTCCCTGGAGGCGAGGGGTGGCATGAGCGGCTGCGCCCCGTCATTCGAGAGCGCCGTCATGCCCGGCCTTGGGCCGGGCATCCACGACGTGGCCCTCAACCGGAACGGCCCTGCCCTCAAGCCGTGGATGGCCGGGCCAAGCCCGGCCATGACGCCCCCTCTGGCGGAACGGGTCGCCGCACCGTCATCCCGCACGGCCGAGGGCCGGTCCGGGATCGTGAGCCGGATGGGACGCGATCCCGGATCGTCGGCGTCGCCGCCGTCCGGGATGACGATCCAGTCCGTTGACGGAGGAGCCGCCACGTGAATCTCGGCCTCGCCTTCGATCCGCTGATCCCGCTGCCCTGGCTCATCGGCGCCGCCGTCCTGGCCGCGCTGGTCGCGCTGCTCGTCATCGTCTCGCGCACCCGCGGCTCGCTCCTGCGCGCGCTCGCTATCGCCCTCGCCGTGCTGGCGCTCGCCAACCCGTCCCTGACGCGCGAGGAGCGCGAGCCGCTCTCCACCGTCGTCGCCGTCGTCGTCGACCGCAGCGCCAGCCAGGATTTCGGCGACCGCACGCAGATGACCGACGCCGCCCGCGCCGAGCTGGAGACCCGCCTCGCCCGGCTGAAGGAGCAGGGCGCGGAGGTGCGCTTCATCGATGCCGGCGGCGGCGCGGGCGAGGTGGACGGCACGCGCCTGTTCACCGCGCTGTCCGCGGGCCTCGCCGACGTGCCGCCCGAGCGCGTCGCCGGCGCCATTTTCCTCACGGACGGGCGGGTGCACGACATTCCCGCCACCATCGCCGCGCTCGGCTTCCACGCGCCCGTGCACGCGATCATCTCCGGCCAGCCGGGCGAGCGGGACCGGCGCGTGGCGCTCACCTCCACGCCCCGCTTCGGCATTGTCGGCCAGACCCAGACCATCGGCTTCCGCGTGGAGGATGAGGGCGCCCCGGCCGGTGCCCGCGTCGGCGTCACCGTGCGGCGCGACGGCGAAGTGGTGGCGCGCCCCATCGTCACCGCCGGCCGGCCCGCCGAGGTCGATGTCGAGATCACCCATGCGGGGGCCAACATCGTCGAGATCGAAGCCGCCGCGCTCGAGGGCGAATTGACCCCGGTGAACAACCGCGCCGCCGTCTCCATCGACGGGGTGCGCGACAAGCTGCGCGTGCTGCTGGTCTCCGGCGAGCCGCATGTCGGCGAGCGCACCTGGCGCAACCTGCTGAAATCCGACGCCAATGTGGACCTCGTCCACTTCACCATCCTGCGTCCGCCGGAGAAGCAGGACGGCACGCCGATCAACGAGCTGTCGCTCATCGCCTTCCCCACGCGCGAGCTGTTCCAGCAGAAGATCAAGGATTTCGATCTCATCATCTTCGACCGCTACGCCCAGCAGGGCGTGCTGCCGATGATCTATTTCGACAACATCGTGCGCTATGTGGAGGAAGGCGGCGCGCTGCTGGTGGCCGCCGGCACCGACTATGTGTCGGACGGCTCGGTCTACAACACGCCGCTGGAGGCCATCCTGCCGGCCGCCCCGACCGGCCAGATGAACGAGACGCCCTACCGCCCGACCCTCACCGAGGCCGGCCAGCGCCACCCCGTCACCCGCGCCCTGCCCGGTTCGCAGAGCAACCCGCCCGCCTGGGCGCGCTTCTTCCGCGTGATCGACACGCAGGGCGCCCGCGGCACCAGCGTGATGGACGGGCCGGACGGAAAGCCCGTCGTGCTGCTCGACCGTGTCGGCGAGGGGCGCGTGGCGCTGCTGCTCTCCGACCATTTCTGGCTCTGGGCGCGCGGCTTCGAGGGTGGCGGCCCCTATATCGACCTGCTGCGCCGCCTGTCGCACTGGCTGATGAAGGAGCCGGACCTTGAGGAGGAGCGCCTGCGCATGGTGGCGCGCGGCGGCGACATCGTGGTCGAGCGCCAGACCATGGGCGATGCCGCACCGCCCGTGACCATCACCACGCCGACCGGCGCCACGCGCAGCCTGACGCTCACCAGCGCCGAGCCCGGCCTGTTCCGCGCCACCTTCCCGGCCGACACGCTCGGCCTGTGGCGGGCCAGCGACGGCACGCACACGGCCCTCGTCAATGTCGGCCCGCTCAACCCGCGTGAATTCGCCGAGGTGACGTCGACGACAGAGACGCTGCGCCCCACCATCGAGGCGACCGGCGGCGGCATCTGGCGCATGGCGGACCTGTCCGGGGGCGTGCCGCGCGTCGTCGCCGTGCGCTCGGGCGAGCGCTTCGCGGGCGAGGACTGGATGGGCGTCCAGATGCGCGAGGTGTCCGTGGTGCGCGGCCTCGGCCTGTTCCCGCTCTTCGCCGGCCTGTCCGGCCTCCTCATCCTGCTCGCCGGCGTCGCCGCCGCCTGGGCACGCGAGGGGCGGTAAGCTGCCGGACCCGGTAATATGCCACTTTTGAACGGTTAGCCGATCGTGCACACTCCTCTCGGGAAGCTTGGGGGGATCTTATGAGGTCGCACACTGCGTCAGCCGTGCTTATCGCCAGCCTGATGTCGGGTTGCGTGGCCCCACCGCCCCCCAACCCGCAATCGCTGGTGCCGGTCGATGTCATCATCAACACGATCAAATGCGAAGTCGCCCAGCTCGTGAGCGACAAGGCGCTGCAGACCCCGCGACGCATGGTGGTGGCGGGTCAGGACTTCGCCGTCACGCTCAAGCTCAAGGCAGTGGTGGCGGTATCAGGAGGGCTCGATGCCGAAGGAGGCCTCTCGGTGCTGGCCTATAACGGTATCGTGCCGGGAGTGACACTCGGCGTCTCGGGGACGTCGACCAGCACAGTCGATACGACCACCAGTTTTACCCTCAACGGCACAGTGCTGAACGATGAGGCCTGTAAGCAAGACATCAAAGAACAATCCGTCCTTCAGAACGGCATCGGCTATTACACATACATGCAGGGCTTCGGCAACGACCTCAACAAGTTCGCCGACGGCGACCCGAAGATCATCGCCGAGGAGTTCACCTATGACGCCACTTTCGGTGTGAGCAAGAAATTCGAGGGGAGCATTAAGTACGGCTTTGTGCCTCTCGCCGTGAAGGGTAGTGCGGCCGCCTCAAAAGACAACGTGCAGCAGATCATTATCGCAGTGAAGAACCGCAAGGACGGCGACAACGGTGCCACCGTGCAATCGCTGCCAGGTTGCGCCAACAACAGCTGCCTGCCCGGCGCCAAGCCAATGGAAAACAAGCCGCCGAACTACTAGAATTGAAACCGCAGCGAGCCTGCGGTCTTTCCGCGCCCTGGCGACGTGCTGATGAAACGCTCGACTTTGAGTTCGTGGTATCTGCGCAACAGACAGGACGCGCCCCCTCACCCCGTATAGGGCACTTCCTGCTTCTCGAAGGTCTGAGAGGTCATGTTCGGGCGCAGGATGCAGCAATATTGCCGGGCGATGTCGCTGATGAGCGCGGCACGGCTGGCGCGGGTGCCGTCGATGCGGCGCTCCAGCCATTCGTCGGGCACGGTCAGCTGCATGCCCGGCGCCATGCGGCCGAGAATGGTCTTCAGATCGTCCACATGCATGGCGGCCACCGCCTTGCGCGCCTCGTCCATGAGCCTTCTCCCCCTTGCTCTCCGGGCCGGTTGACCGGCCGCACCTTCTCCTCTCGCCGGCTCACGCCGCGACGGAAAATCCCTTGCGCACCGGGCCCCGCACCGCTTCCAGCGGCGTCGCGTCGAGCGGGCACACCAGCACGCGGGCCGGGTCCACCGGGCCGGGCAGGCTCACCTGGCCCTGCGGGACGCGCTGGAAGCCCATCCGCCCGTAATAAGGCTCGTCGCCGACCAGCAGCACGAGGCGCGCCGCGCCCGCGCCCGCGCTCTGGGCCCGCGCGGCGTCGAGCGAGGTCTCCACCAGCCGCCGGCCGATGCCGTGCGAGCGGAAGGGCGGCTCGACCGTGAGCGGCCCGAGCAGCAGGGCGGGAATCTCGCCGATGAAAATGGGCGTCAGCCGCACGGAGCCGACGAGCATGGTGCCGATATAGGCGGTGAAGGACAGATCGCGCCGGTGCGGGTTGCCCTCGCGCAGCCGGTAGGCGGTGCGGGCGAACCGGCCGGGCCCGAAGGTGCGGGCAACCAGCCGCTCGATGGCGGCATCGTCGGCGGGGTTCTCGGTGAACAGCGAAACGGACAGATCGGTCATGGGGCCACTCGGCGCTCAGGGGTCGGCAGGCTCGCCCGAGCGCGGCAGGCGTGAGTCACGAGGCGTGCATCACGGCCGCGGACGGGCGCAGGCGAACGGGATCGCGCGCGCAAAGGCGCGGCGGGTCCGCTCGTCTCGTCGTCGCTGGGCCGGCAGCCGGATCATGTCCATCCTCACGGAGGGCGCCCGGATAGCACAGGGCGAACGCAAGGTGAAGCGGCATGGCGCACCGGCGCGCGACATCACCCTCCCCACCCGTCCCCCTGTCGGCGCGGCATGAGGGAGGCGTGCATTGCCACCCGCGCCGATATCCACTATACGAAACATATGTCATCTATAGTGGACGATTCAACCTCCCGCCTCGCCCGCCGCCTGCGCCTGGAGCGCGAGGCGCGCGGCTGGTCGCTGGCCGATCTCGCCGCCCGCTCCGGCCTCGCCAAGGCCAGCATCAGCAAGATCGAGCGGGAGGAGATGAGCCCCACCGCCGCGACGCTGGTGCGCCTGTCCGCCGCGTTCGACCTTACCCTCGCCGGGCTTCTCCTGCGGGCGGAAGGCGGGGAACGGCTGACGCGCGCCGCCAACCAGCCGCTCTGGCGCGATCCGGAAAGCGGCTATACGCGCCGGCAGATCTTCGCCCGGCCGGACCACCCCGTCGAGATGGTCGAGGTCGAGCTGCCCCCCGGTGCGCGCGTCAGCCTGCCCGCCTCGTCCTTCGGCCATATACGCCAGATCCTGCAGGTGCGGGCGGGCACGCTCACCCTCGTCGAAGGGGCGCAGACCCACGTGCTGGAGGCGGGTGACTCCCTCGGCTTCGGCCCGCCGGCGGATGTCACCTTCGCCAATGAGAGCCCCGCTCCCTGTCGCTACATCGTCGCCCTGAGCCGCCAATGAGGCTGCACGCGAAAACCGCCATGCCGAACGCTCCCCTCATCCGCCCGCTCGCCGCCGCCGACGCGCCGGCCCTCGCCCGCCTTCTGGTCGAAACGGTCGCCGCCGGCGGCTCGGTCAGCTACATGCATCCGCTCGATCCCGCCCGCGCGCTCGCCTTCTGGCAGGCGGGGCTGGAACGGGCGGCGCGGGGCGAACTGGTCATCCTCGGCGCGTTCGTCGGGGATGAGCTCGCCGCCACCGTCACCCTCGTGCTCGGACTGCCGGAGAACCAGCCGCATCGCGCCGAGATCGCCAAGATGATGACCGCCACGGCCCATCGCGGCCGGGGGCTGGCGCGCGCGCTGCTGGTTGAGGCCGAGCGCCGCGCCATCGCCGCCGGGCGCACGCTGCTGGTGCTGGACACGGCGGCGGATGGCGGCGCGGCCGGGCTGTATGAGAAGCAGGGCTTCGCGTTCGCCGGCGAAATTCCCGACTTCGCGCTGAAGCCGCATGGCGGGCTCACCGCCACACGGCTCTACCACAAGCGCCTGCCGCCCGACTGAGGCAAATCCCGACGCACATCCGCAACGGCGCATCCGCAAAGGCGCATGCGCAACCGCGCATCCGCACCCGCGCACGCGCTTTCGCCTGTCAGCGCCGGCCCGGCGCGCTACCTTGCCCGGCAAAAGGGAGAGCACGATGGGACTGATGGTCGACGGCCAGTGGGTCGACAAATGGTACGACACCAAGAGCACGGGCGGGCGCTTCGTGCGCTCCACCACCAGCTTCCGCAACTGGATCACGCCGGACGGCAGCGCCGGCCCCACCGGCAGCGGCGGTTTTCCGGCCGCGGCGGGGCGCTATCACCTCTATGTCTCGCTCGCCTGCCCCTGGGCGCACCGCACCCTCATCATGCGCGCGCTGAAGAAGCTGGAAACCGTCATCTCCCTTTCGGTGGTCGATCCGCATATGGGCGCGGAAGGCTGGGTCTTCGCCGACTATGCCGCGCGCCGCACCCCCGGCGCCACGACGGATTCCGTGCTCGGCGCGCAGCGTCTCTACGAGGTCTACCGCGCGGCCGACCCGGCCTATTCCGGCCGCGTCACCGTGCCCGTGCTGTGGGACCGCACCCGCGCCACCATCGTCAGCAATGAATCGGCGGAGATCATCCGCATGTTCAACAGCGCCTTCGACGCCTTCACCGAAGACCGGCACGACTATTACCCGGCGGCGCTCGCGGGCGAGATCGACGCACTCAACGCGCGCATCTACGACGCGGTCAATAACGGCGTCTACAAGGCCGGCTTTGCGACCGCGCAGGACGCCTATGAGGAAGCCGTCACCGCCCTCTTCGCGATGCTCGACGAGCTGGAAGCCCGGCTCGACGGCCAGAGCTGGCTCATGGGCGAGGTGCTGACCGAGGCCGACATCCGCCTCTTCACCACGCTCATCCGCTTCGACCCGGTCTATGTCGGCCACTTCAAGTGCAACATCCGACGGATCGTCGATTACCCCAACCTGAAGCGCTTCGTGCGCGCGCTCTACCACCGCGACGGCGTCGCCGGCACGGTCGATCTCACCCACATCAAGCGCCACTATTACGAAAGCCACGCCACCATAAACCCGACGGGGATCGTGCCGGTGGGGCCGGACATGGGGTGGCTGTGAGGGGGATGTCGCGGCCAGTATTTGGGGGGTCAGGAGTCGCGTTGCGCGGGGCGCTGCCGCCCCGGCGCGTGCCCCTCACCCCGCCAGCGCCACCGGCGCGGCGGCTTCGCCCTGGCTGGCGGCGATCTCCGCCGCGCTGCGCTTCCTGAAGCGCACCAGCGTGTACATGCCCAGCGCGACGTCGCGCGCGACGGGCAGGTCCACCGTTCCGTTCGCCAGCGCCCAGTTGCGCAGGCGCGCGAACTGGAATTCCGGCCGCCAGCCGAGCTTGCGGGCGCGGCGGGCGAACCAGCGCTCGAACACCGCGCGCGGCCCGTCCTCGGCGCCGAGATGGTTGACGAGGATGATCTCGCCGCCGGGCTTCAGCACGCGGGCCATTTCCTCCAGCGTCTCCTCCGGGTGCGGCACCACGGTGATGACGAACTGCGCGATCACCACGTCGAAGCTCGCATCGGCGAAGCCCATCTGCGCGCCGTCCATCAGGCAGAGGCCCTCGACATGGGAGAGCTTTTCCTTCTCCACCTTCTCGCGGGCCTTTTGCAGCATGGGCTCGGAGATGTCGACACCGACGATGCGGTTGGAGCGCTTATAGGCCGGCAGGGCGAAGCCGGTGCCGACGCCGAATTCGAGGATTCGCCCGCCGATCCGCTCCGCCGCCTTGATCGCCGCCTTGCGGCCCGGCTCGAACACGGCGCCGAACACCACGTCATAGACCGGGGCCCAGCGGGCATAGGCCTCCTCAACGGTGGCGCGGTCGAGATCGCTCGGCGTCATGTGTCCCCTGCCCTGTCACCCGGCCGCCGTGCATGGGCGGCCACTTTTGAAATACGACTCACGCGGTCCGCGACATCATCTCCATGTCGCGTGTCAGCGGCGTGAAGGTTTTCCGCGCCCGACGGATGGCGCCGCCGCCCAGAAGGCGCGCGGAGGGCGCGCCGTCCTCGTAGAAGACGCAGGCCTGGCCGGGCGCCACCCCTTCCTCGGCCATGCCCAGATGCACCTCGATCCCACCATCGGCCGCGCTGGCGAGATGGCCCGGCACCGGGGCGCGCGC
>JAEZMI010000178.1 GCA_023414975.1 Pseudomonadota bacterium
GACCAAGGTCGTTCGGCCGGCCTGCAAGCAGGTGCTGTTCGACGCCGGCTGGGCCAACTGACGTACGGCAACGAGGGATACACAGATCATGACCCGTTTCACCCGTTTCGTCGGCGGCCTGGCGCTCGCCGCGGTTCTCGCGGCCCCGCTCGCCACCCAGTTGGCTGGCCCGGCCAACGCGCAGACCGACCTGACCAACCAGCAGATCCTGCAGGGCCTGTCCGGCGTCACCAATGACGACCCGTCGCTCACCGTGGAACTGCTGCGCAAGATGGCGCAGGACGCCGTGGCGGCGAACAAGCCGCTCTCGGTCGACAAGTCGGACATCGCCAAGCGCCTCGACAAGCTCGCGCAGATCACCGTGCAGATTCAGTTCGCGCTGAACTCGTCGATCATCCGGCCGGAGTCCTATGAGACGCTGGGTGCCATCGCCGACGCGCTGCACCACCCGATCCTGTGGAACTACAAGTTCGTCGTCGTCGGCAACACCGACACGACCGGCACCCGTGCGTACAATCTCAAGCTCAGCCAGGAGCGCGCCGACGCCATCGTGCAGGCGCTCGTGGTGCTCTATCAGGTCGCGCCGGACCGGCTGCAGGCGCTCGGCCTCGGTCAGGAAGCGCTTCAGGTGCCCTCGAAGCCCGAAGATCCGATCAACCGCCGCGTGCAGATCTTCAACATCGGCACCATGGCCCCCATGCCCAAGGGTTTCACCAACCCACAGTGAGGGAAGGTCCGGCGCGAGCCGAGCCGAAGGGCGGGGCGGCGCTGGCGTCCCTCCTGTGCTACCAAGGCCGGCCGGTTCGCCAATGCGCGTTCCGCCGGCCTTTCCTTTTTGAAAACAGAGTTTGTCAGATGAGCATCAAGAGAATCGAGATCGGCCCGCGCATGAGCCAGGCGGTCGTGCATGGCGGCGTGGCGTACCTCGCCGGCCAGGTGGCCCTGGGCGACGGCGTCGCGGCGCAGACCAAGGCCATACTTGAGCAGATCGACGCGCTGCTCGCCAAGGCCGGCACCGACAAGACCAAGCTCCTCACCACCACCATCTACCTCGCCGACATCTCGAAGTTCGGCGAGATGAACGCGGTGTGGGACGGCTGGGTCGCCGCCGGCCACACCCCGGCCCGCGCCACCGTCGAGGCGGCGCTCGCCACGCCGGACTATCTCGTCGAGATCGTCGTCACCGCCGCGGTCTGATCGGCGGACGTTCCGGCAATGAAAAACGGCCCCGTCCTGCGACGGGGCCGTTTCTGTTCGGGCCGCGCGACACGGCGGAGGCCGCCGCGCCGCGATCGGGCGTGAGGATCAGTGCCAGTCGTCGATGTTCCGGTTCTTGGTCTCCGGCAGGAAGATCACGCCGATGACCACGGTCATCAGGGCAACGACGATCGGGTACCAGAGGCCGGAGAAGATGTTGCCGCTGGCGGCCACGATGGCGAAGGCGGTCGGCGGCAGGAAGCCGCCGAACCAGCCATTGCCGATGTGGTAGGGCAGCGACATGCCGGTGTAGCGGATGCGGGTCGGGAACAGTTCGACCAGCAGCGCGGCGATCGGGCCGTAGACCATCGTCACATAGAGCACCAGGACGAAGAGCAGGCCGATGATGGAGAGCGTGCGGGAATCGCTCAGCACGCCGCCAATGGTCGGCTGCTTGACGATGCTGGCGTCGCCCGCCTTCGGATAGCCTGCGCCCTGCGCCGCCGCGACGATGGCCGCGCCGGTCTTGTCGGTGTCCGGGATGGCGACCGCCGTGCCGTTGACCGTTGCTACCACCGGCGTGCCCGCAGCGCCCGGCACCAGTTCATAGTGCATGGAGTTGGTCGCCAGCGTGCGGCGGTAGACGTCGCACGGACGGGTGAAGACACGCACGCCCACCGGGTCGAACAGTGTGCCGCACTGGGCGGGATCCGCGGTAATCTGGATCTTCACGTTCTCCGTCGCCTCGATCAGCTTCGGATTGGCGATGCGGGCGATGTTCTCGAAGAGCGGGAAGTAGGTGACGGCGGCGATGAGGCAGCCGGCGATGAGGATGGGCTTGCGCCCCACCTTGTCCGAGAACCAGCCGAAGAACACGAAGAACGGCGTGCCGATGAGCAGCGAGAAGGCGATGAGCAGGTTCGCCGTCGTGCCGTCCACCTTCAGTGTCTGCGTCAGGAAGAACAGGGCGTAGAACTGGCCGGTGTACCAGACCACCGCCTGGCCGGCCGTGCCGCCGAACAGGGCGATGAGCGCGATCTTGGCGTTCGACCAGCGGCCGAAAGCCTCGGTCAGCGGCGCCTTGGAGCGCGTGCCCTCGGCCTTCATCTTCTGGAAGGCGGGGGATTCGTTGAGCTGCAGGCGAATCCAGATCGAGAAGCCGAGCAGGATGATCGACAGCAGGAACGGAATGCGCCAGCCCCAGGCATTGAAGTCTTCCGGCGACATGGACAGGCGCAGCGTCAGGATGACCAGCAGCGACAGGAACAGGCCGACGGTGGCGGTCGTCTGGATCCACGAGGTGTAGAAGCCGCGCCGGCCATGAGGCGCATGCTCGGCGACGTAAGTCGCGGCGCCGCCATACTCGCCGCCGAGCGCGAGGCCCTGCGCGAGACGGCAGATGATGAAGATCACCGGCGCGGCGTAGCCGATGGTCTCATAGCTCGGCAGCAGGCCGACCACGAAGGTCGCGATGCCCATGAGCGTCATGGTGACGAGGAAGGTGTATTTGCGGCCGATGAGGTCGCCGAGGCGGCCGAAGAACAGCGCGCCGAACGGGCGGACGGCGAAGCCGGCGGCGAAGCCGAAGAGCACGAAGATGAACTTCGCGGTCTCGTTCTGGCCCGGCACGAAGGTCATCGCGATGTTCGCCGCCAGCGAGCCGGCGAGATAGAAGTCGTACCACTCGAAGACTGTGCCTGCGGAGGAGGCGATGATCACCTTCCTCTCTTCCTTCGTCATGGGTGCCGTGGATGTCGGCGCCCGTCCCGTCGTCACGCTCATGATGGTGATTCCTTCCCCAGATAATTCGCGTGCAATGGCGTTTCGCGCATCGCCCGGATGCGCGTTGAAAACGACAGACTCCGCGAGGAGCCGCGTCAGTATTGCCGAACGATTTTGGGAGTCCCTCTGGGGAATACCGTCGCCCGGGCGATTTCCTCCCGAAAGCGGCTCCGTCTTAAAGCGATCGCGGCGCCGGTCCCGGATGTTGGCGCGCGGAATTCTTGCGTTCCGCCACTGCCTCAACGGAAAGCTTGGCGAAAATGGGGGCGTTTGACGATTGGCAATTGGTCGTAACGGCAGCTTTTGCTGCAATGCGAAAGAATTGCGCGTTCCAGACGCGCGGTTTTCTATCGTGTCAGCCGCGTGGCTGGCCGATGGCGCGCCGGGCGATATGGAGCGCGAGCACGGCGGCGTTGGATACGTTGAGGCTGACGATGGCGCCCGGCAGATCGATGCGGGCGAGCGTGTCGCAGGTCTGCCGTGTCAACTGGCGCAGGCCCTTGCCTTCGGCGCCCAGAACCAGGGCGACTGGGCGGCGCAGCGGCGTGTCGATGAGATCCGCCGGTCCCTCGCTGTCGAGGCCGACCACCTGGACGCCCCGGTCCTTCAGGTCTTCGAGGGCGCGGGCGAGGTTGCCGACGAAGCAGAAGGGCACATGCTCCAGACCGCCGCTCGCGCTTTTGGCGAGGACGCCGGTGGCGGCGGGGCTATGCCGGGCGGTGGTGATGATCGCCCCCACCCTGAGAGCGGCGGCGGAGCGGACGATGGCGCCGACATTGTGAGGGTCGGTGATCTGGTCGAGCACCAGGACGAGGTCGTTCTCGGCGGCGTCCGCGAGCTTCAGCGAGGGCAGGGGATCGCACTCGGCGAACAGGCCCTGATGCACCGCATCCGGGCCGACCAGCCGGTCGATCTCGCCGGGGCGCACCTGCTCGGGCGCGACCTTCAGCGGAACGGCCTCCTCTTCCAGACGCTTCAGCGCGTTTTCGGTCGCCATCAGCCGGCGCATCTTGCGACGCGGATTGCGCAGCGCTTCCACCACGCTGTGCCAGCCATAAAGGATGGCGACATCGTCCGGCCATTCGCCGAAAGGCCGCCCCGCCGGGCGGGGACGGCCACCGCCGCCCTTGCCACCGCCGCCCTTGCCGCCTCCTCCGCCGAATCCTTTCCCGCCGCCGCGGTGACCGGCATGGCCGGGCTTGGCGGAGCGGGCAGGGCGATCGGACGGTGGCTTGGCGCGGTCGTTCATGCTGCGCTTCTGTCATGCCGCGCGGCGCTTTGCAATTTGCCGCACGCCGGCCGCGCGATTCGACCGCGGAAGGACAGGCGTTTCGCCGCCGAGAGAATGGCCGGAGCGCGCGGGCCGCACCTGGTTTTCCACCGCAGCACGCGGAGGCGGCGCAGCGGGGTTGACAGGGCAGGGGCACCCCACCATAAAGCGCGCCACACGGTCACGGCGCGTTCAAGCGCGTCGTTTCCGGCGGCCGGAAGGCCGGTGGTCGATGCCGTTGCGGCGCGGCCGACGTGCGAGGGGGAGTGTCCCGAGCGGCAAAGGGGGCGGACTGTAAATCCGCTGGCTATGCCTTCGTAGGTTCGAGTCCTACCTCCCCCACCACGTCGCTCTTCGCTATGCTTGCCTCGGCCCGCGCGGGTGTAGCTCAATGGTAGAGCAACAGCCTTCCAAGCTGATGACGAGGGTTCGATTCCCTTCACCCGCTCCAGCCCATTCCCAGGTTTTACAAGGGAATGCAGAGCGTTGACGATGCTTCCTATGGGCTGAAGCCTGCGGGTGGCGCGACACTGTCCAACAGGTCGTCCAACATCCGATGGCTTACCATGCCTGATCTTCTCACCCGCCGCGGCTCCGTCTGGCACTTTGTTCGGCGCGTGCCTGTGGAATTCGCAGCCCTTGATCCACGCGGGATCATCCGCCAGTCGACCCATGTCCGGATCGACGAGGATCGGCATGGGCGCCGCGCGGCACGGGTTGCGCACAAGATGAATGCGGAGCTTGAGCGGCAGTGGAAGATGCTAGGCGCGGGTCTGTCACCCTCTGATTCGCAGCGCTATGACGACGCTCGCCGGACCGCACGCACAATCGGCTATGACTATGTGCCGAATGAAGACCTCGTGCTTCAGCCCATCGCCCGCATTCTCGAACGGGTCGAGGCGCTGCTCGCGAAGGGCCTGGCAGCGGACGAAGCCGCTGCCCGCCGTCAGCGTGGTCAGGCTGAGCGCCGGAATGGGCACCGGCCGGGCACCTAGCGCCATTGTGTACCAGGCAAACACCATGGCCCCGAGCAGGGACCAGAG
>JAEZMI010000226.1 GCA_023414975.1 Pseudomonadota bacterium
CGAAAGCCCTGCGGGTTCACCTCGGTGAACCGAAGTTCCTGCCCGGTGGTGAATGCGTCGCCCGGCGACTGCGGGCGCCCGACCGATCCGGTCGTGTCGCGGCTCGTCGTGCAGGCCGAAAGGAACAGCGCCGTGATCAGCACCACCGCCGTGAGCACCGGTAGCGCGGCAAGGCGCCTCTCACCCGCTCGAATGGCGGCGGGGGAGCGGGGCACATCGTCGCCGCTGTCGGCCAAGGGCATTCATCTTCTCCGGCTGGCAACGCCGCACGCCGCCTCGGGGCGACGCTCAGGCGACGGCCGAACCCTAAAGAAACGCAGTTAATGAAGCCTTAAATGACTGGAATGACTCAGCTTCCCGGAACGCCGCTCACGGCCGGCAGATCGTGCCGGCACGCGGTGCGTCGCGGTAGAAGGGCACGAGTTCGAGCCGTTCGATATGGCGCCAGAGCGGGTTTTCGCGCGGCGGGCACAGGCGAATCATCGCCGAGGCCGGGCTGCCCTTCCAGTCATCGGGCACATGCACCACGGCGGACCAGACACCGAGCGAGAAGGACGGTTCTTTCGCCCACCACCGCCCCGGCAGCGTGCGCCGGAGATAGTCGCGGATCGCCAGCCTTCCATCGAAGGGAAAAGGGTCGATGGCGGGATCGAGCCCGTTGTCGCCCGGAAGATCGCCAGTTCCCGTCTGCGCGGCCGCCGGGAGGGCGCCGCCCGACACCGCGAGTAGAACAAGCGTCAGGCTCGCGGCCCGCGCGCCCATTGCCAGCCGTGCGGCTGCGTGGTTCATGCGCGGCTGTCGTCCCGTTTGTTGCATGTGAGCGATATGCCATGGCGTGACGCGCCTGTCTGCCGGTTCCGAAGGTCCGCATGCCGCCCGCTCTGCTCTCCCGCCTCCCCCGGCTCGCGCGCGCCTATGCGCCTTATGTCGGCGCGCTCGCCGTGCGCGGGCTGGAAGTCGTGGGCAAGCTCGGCCTGTTCATGCTCGCCGCCCGGCTGCTCGGCACCCACGAGGCGGGGCTTTACTTCATCTGCCTCACCTGGGTCGGCCTTGCCGCCACCATCGCCCGCGCCGGCTTTGAGAAGGCGGTGGTGCGCCACATAGCGGCGGAAATCGCCATTGGCGACGGGGCCGCCGCCCGGCGGGCGCTGCGCATCGGCCTCGGCTGGACCGTGCTGGGCGGCATTGCCGCGACGCTTGCCACCCTCGCCGCCGCGACGCCGGCGGCCGCCTATCTGTTCCACGACCCGGACCTCGCCGCGCCGCTGCGCATCGCCGCGCTCACCGTTCTGCCACAGGCCTTATGCTTTTATGCCGGCCATGTGCTGCTCGGCCTCAACCGGGGTGTCGCCGGGCAGTTCGTGCAGAACGCCTCCTGGCCGGTGTTTACCCTCGTCGCCATGCTGGCCGGTGCGCACTCGCTCTCCGCCATGCTTTACGCGCTGGCGCTCGCCAATGCCGCGTCCACCGCCATCGGCGTGGCGCTCATCCTGCGCGCGCAGCACGCGCCCGCCGTTCCCGCGGCGGTGTTCCCCGGCACCTTGCCGGCGCTCTGGCGTACCGCCGTCCCGCTGGGGCTGGTGGAAATCGTGCAGGTCTCGCTGAACTCCATTCCCATGCTGCTGCTTGCGGTCTTCGCGACGGCGACCGAGGTCGGCGCCTTCAGCATCGCCAACCGGCTCTCCATCCTCATCTGGGTCGTCATCATCGCCATCGGCTCCATCGCCGCGCCGCGCTTCTCCGCCCTGCACCGGCTCGGGGACTGGGAGGGCCTGCGGGCACAGAACCGCCGCGTGCGCGGGCTCGTCGCGCTGTGCAGCCTGCCCCCCATCGCCGTGATGATGCTCGCCCCCGCGACGCTGCTCGCGCTCATCGGGCCGGGTTTCGAAATCGCCGCTACCTGCCTCGTCATCATGGCCACCGGGCAGCTGGCGAACGGGCTCCTTTCCTGCCAGGACATCGTGCTGGCCATGACCGGCCATGGCGGGGTTCTGCGCTGGCTGAACATCGGCCAGTTCGCCGTCTGCTGCGCCGCGGGCGCCGTGCTGGTCCCGCTCTACGGCATGACCGGGGCGGCGATCCTCACCGCCCTCGTCATCATGCAGGGCGCGATCGGCACCGCGCTCGCCGTGCGCCGCCTGATGCCGCAGGCATTCTAGAACCGCGACGCTCCGCATTTACCGCGGGTTAGCGTTAACCTGCCACAATTTCCCCGCAGCACGAGTGGGAGGCGCGCCGTGTGTCGGGCGCGCGAGTGGCGTTGATGGCGATGACGGGTACCTTTTCGGGCGAGGCCGAGGCCACGGCCGCCGGCCAGTGGCCCGGCCGGCGCGCCCCGGCCTTTACCCTCCGCGACTTCCTCATCGCCGCGTTCTTCCATATCCGCATCATCTTCCTCGCCGCGCTGCTGCCGCTGGCGGCGGGTGTGGCGGCGGCAACCTTCGCCAAGACGGAGTACACCGCCAACAGCCTGCTGATGGTCATCATCAGCCGCGAGGTCGCGAACGCGCAGAACGTCACGGGCACCGGCCCGACCGTACTCTCCATCGAGGGGCTGAAACAGGTCGAATCCGAAGTGCAGATCCTCGAAAGCGCCGACGTCATCCGCACGGTGATCGAGGAGATGGGCCGCGAGACGCTGTTTCCGCCGGGGCTGCTCTCCAGCCTGCGCGACATGCTCGCCGGGCCGGGCAGCGCGATGGACAAGGCCATCGAACGATTCCGCCGCAATCTGCGGGCGCAGGTGCTGGACGGCTCGAACGTGATCGAGGTCTCCTTCACCCATCCCGACCGCGCCATCGCCATCGAGGCCACCGACAAGCTGGTCGCCGCCTACATGGCCCGCCGCCGCGCAATCATGCAGAACCCGACCGCCCGCATTCTCGAAGCCGAGGTGCAGCGCTTCCAGCGCGACCTTTCCGCCACCGACCGGGCGATCGAGGAGCTGAAGAGCCGCGTCGGCATCATCGATTTCGATCAGGATGCGGTGCTGGCCGCCAATCAGGTGGATTCGGTGGTCCAGCGCCGCCGGCAGGTCGCCGAGCGCAAGGTGGCGGTTGCCGGCCAGCTCGCGGAAGCCGAAAAGCAGCTCGCCGCCCTGCCCCAGACCGTGTTCGACTTCAACCAGAAGAGCGACGCGCTCGGCAATGACGACGACAACAACACGCTGACCCGCCTCCTGATCGAGCGCGACCGTCTCGCCCTGCAATACGCGCCCAACGGCGCCATGATGCGCGAGATCAACCGCAAGATCGAGACCATCCGCAAGCAGATCGCCACCCGCAACGAGCGGCTCTACGAGACCAGCCGCGACGTGCGGAACCCCGCGGTCGGCTATGTCAACAATATGATCCTGAGCC
>JAEZMI010000267.1 GCA_023414975.1 Pseudomonadota bacterium
GCTGGAAGGCACCGGCTCCTTCCGGCTCACCGCCGGGGGCACGGGCGGCAGCGTCGCGGCGATTGTCAGCGGGCTCAACGGGACCTTCAATCTTACCGGGGCCAATGGCGCGCTGGTCGGCTTCGACGTGGGACGCATACTCGCCCGGCTGGAGCAGCGTCCGCTTTCGGCGACCGGCGATCTGCGCGGCGGGCGCACGCCCTACCAGCAGATCGAACTGGAGAGCACGATCCGCGACGGCATCGCCACGCTCAACCGGCTCGATGTCACCAGCGACAAGCTCCATATCGCGCTTGCCGGGGAAAGCTCCATCGCCGACCGCGACCTCGATTTCGTCGGTGTTGCCCAGCTCGTCAACGGCGCCAAGGCAACGGGCGATGCCGCCCCGCAGGGAGCCGCGAGTGCCTTCGTTCCTGGCGGCACGCCTGGAACGCCGCAGAATGTGTCGTTCGAACTGCCCTTCATCGTGCGTGGCAGCTGGGACGAGCCGGTTGTCCTGCCCGATCCGCAGGCGCTGATCCGCCGATCCGGCGCCGCGCGCCCGCTCTTCTCCAAGCCCGCCGCTTATGGCTCGGCGAGCCCCTCACCCTGAGCCTGCGCGGCGGGACTATTCCGCCAGCACGCGCGTGGAGGGGAAGGTGATCTCGACGATCGTCCCGACATCGACCGCGCTGCGGATATTGAAGCTCGCCCGGTTGGCCTCCGCGAGCGCCTTGGTCAAGGGCAGGCCGAGCCCGGTGCCGCCGGAGCCGGCGCGGCCGGACGTCGCGAGCTGGCGGAACGGCTCCATCGCCACGGAGATGTCCGCCTCTGACATGCCGATGCCGGTGTCGCGCACCCGCAGCACCACCTCGCCCTCCTCGGTAAAGGCGGTGGACAGGATGACCTGACCGCCCGGCCGGGTGAACTTGATGGAATTGGAGACGAGATTCAGCACGATCTGCCGGATCGAGCGGGCGTCCGCCACCACGGGCGGCAGCTCGCTGGCCAGTGATGAGCGGATGATGATGCGCTCGCGGTTCGCCTGCGGCTGCATGATCGCCATGCTCTGCTGCACGATCTCGTTCAGCGAGACGCTGGTGAAGGCGAGGTCCAGCTTGCCGGCCTCGATCTTGGATAGGTCGAGCAGATCGTTGATGAGCGAGATGAGGTGCCCGCCCGAGGCGTGGATGTCGCGCAGATAATCGCGGTAGCGCTGGTTCTCGATCGGACCGAACCGCTCCTCCATCATCACTTCCGAGAAGCCGATGATGGCGTTGAGAGGTGTGCGGATTTCGTGGCTGATCTTGGCGAGGAAATCCGACTTGGCGAGATTGGCGCGCTCGGCGAGGCGCTTGGCCTCGGTGAGTTCCTCCTCGGCGCGCTTCCATTGGGTAATGTCGCGAAGCACGGCGCAGAACTTCGTGGCGTCCTCGCCGACCCGGCCGATGGTCATGAAGAGCGGGATCAGCCCGCCCTCGCGCACGCGGCCTATAACTTCGCGCCCGTCATTCAGCACGCTGGCGACGCCGTTCGCCGCCAGGCCGTCGAGATAGTCCACCGCCGCACGCTGGCTTTCGGGGGCGAAGAGCAGGGTGAAGTTCTCGCCCTTCACCTCCTGTGCGGAAAAGCCGAACAGGGCTTCGGCCGGGTGGTTCATGCTCAGCACCGTGCCGGCGGCGTCGATCAGCACCACCCCGTCCGTGGCGGTGTCGAGGATCGAGCGAAGCTCGCGGCTTGCGGTCTCCGCCGCGCGCAGCGCGAGTTCGGCCTGGCGCAGCCTCTCCTCACCCGCCGCGTCGGTTGCCGGCTCGCTGCGATGGAGGACGTAGAGCATCGCCGTACCGCCTTCCCAAGGGGGCGACATGAGCCGCGCATCGACCGAAACCGTTCCACCACCGGCGGTGGCGAGGCTGAGCGCCCGGCCATTTTCCGCACCCGGCATTGCGCCGGAGAACAGCGTGGCAAGACCGCCCGCCTGCTCGATGGCAGCAAGATCCGGGCGGCCGATCCAGTCCAGCAGGGCGCGGTTGGCATAGAGCAGCTGGTCGCCGCGGAAAGCCAGAAGGCCGACGGGCAGACGGTCGAGGACGGGGCGCTCGCCTTCCGCGATCAGGCGTTGCAGGCCGCCCGGCTCGCGGCCGGCGGGCTCGTTCACGGAGGCGGCCGGAAGGTGCGTGACCGGCGGCGAGGCTTCCGCGGGGTCCGCGACCCAGCTGGCTTCCGGCGCAGCTGCCGCCGGCGGGGCGACCTCGGCTGAGTGCGGGTCGGAGACGGGCGTGTCGGCGGAAGGGATCGAGGCAGCGGACGCCGGCGCCTCGTCCGAACGCGCGACCGGCGGGAATTCGTCGGCGCCTTCCAGCCGGGCGCCGAGCGCGCGGGCGATCTCGCGGAACGCATTGCGCTCGCCGGTGGACAGCCCCTCCCAGGAGGTGCGTGCGCCATTCTCTCCCGAACCGCGCAGCGGCACGACATTGGGCGCCGAAGGCACAATGCTGAGTGTGACGCGCACGGGCGCGGGTTCATCGGCGGCGGCGGTGGTTGCCGGGGGCGTCTCGGCCGCGGCTGAAGGTGGCGCTACGCGAGGGGTGGCCTGGGGCGGCGCGGCCGGCGGTGCCGGAGCCACAGGCCCAGCCGGAGGCGCCCCGCTGTCGTTGCGCGGCGCGGGCGGCGCATATACGGGCAGCGGCGCTGCGGGCGGTGTTATGGTCTGGAGGGGCGGCAGAGGCTCGGCGCCGGCCGGCAAGAGCTGGCGACCCTTCACGAGGCCATAGCCGCGCATGCCCTCTCCGCGCACCGGCGCACCGCCGAGTTCGACATCGAGGGCATCGCCCCGCGAGGTGCGGAGCCGGACGGGCAGCCGGTTGAAGCTGCGGCCGTCGACGACCGCGCGATGCGCGTCGGCGGCGCCGAGCAGGCTCCAGTCGCGGCCGAGAAGGGCCGAGGCGGGCTGTTCCAGCGCTTCGGCCAGGCGATCATCGATCTGCGAGAGGCGCGCATAGGTGTCGGTGCGCCAGGTGAAGCGCAGCGGGGCGCTCGCGGGCTCCTGCTTGGGCGCAGGGGGCGCCTCGGCAGCGGGCTGGGC
>JAEZMI010000276.1 GCA_023414975.1 Pseudomonadota bacterium
CCCCTGAAAGGCCGGGCGCCCGCCGGCGAAGGCGAGCGTGCCGTCGAGATCGATGGCGAAGGGCGAGCCGACACCCTGCACGCCGAGGCGCAGCCGGGCCGGCCCGTCCGTGGCGGCCGCGAGCGAGAGGCGCACCGTGCGCGGTACGCCGGCCGCCTCGACCTGCCCCTCCAGCCGCAGCGGCCCGGCAAGGCCGCCGAGGTCGCCCGTGAGATTGACGGAGGAAAGGGTGAGGTCGTGCCCGCCCGCGCGGTCGATCAGCTCCACCGTGCTGTTCTGGATGCGCAGGTCGCCGATGGAGAGCGGCACCGGACGGCTCGCCCCGGTGGGCAGCGCCACGCGCCCGTCGCCGCCGATGACCACGCGGATGCGGGCGCGCTCGAAGGCGAGGCGGTCGGCCACGATCTTGCCGCTCATCAACTGGCCGAGCGAGAGGCGCCCGCTCAGTTCACCCGCCACGATGCCCGTGCCGCCGGTATCAAGGCCGATCGCGACATCGCCCAGCGTGAAGCTCGGGCTCGGCAGCAGGCGCGCGTCGATCGGCCCGCGGATCACCACCGGCGCGCCGAGCGCGCGCGCCGCCTGCGCCTCGAAGGTCGCGCGGAACTGCGTCCAGTCGAGCACGAAGGGTGCCGCGAAGGCGGCAACGACCGCCAGGATGATGGCGGTCGCGATGGTGAGCAGCAGGTTCTGCACGCCTCTCCTCCGGATCGTCCGGCGCCGTATGAGCCGGCGCGCGGCTCGGAATGCAACCGCTTCCCGCCGGTTTACCGCGAGATTGTTGAGATTTTTCGCATCTCTATGCTGCCGCGCCGGACGCCGGCCCCGCAAGCGCAAAAGCCGGCGCGCCCGAAACCACGGCCCCGCCGCGCGGCCCGTCGGGGGGCCATTCTCACGGCAGCAGCTTGCCGGGGTTCATGATGCCCTGCGGGTCCAGCGCGGACTTGATGGCGCGCATCGCCGCCAGCGTCGGCGCGCCATGCTCGGCTTCCATGTATTTGCGCTTGCCCTGCCCGACGCCATGCTCCCCCGTCGCCGTGCCGCCCATGGCGAGGGAGCGTTCGATCATGCGGGAAATGAAGCTCTTGGCCTTGGCGACGTCCTGCGGGTCGTCCATGTCCACGAGCGTCACCGTGTGGAAATTGCCGTCGCCGACGTGGCCGACGATCGGGGCGATCATCCCCATCTCCTCGATGTCGCGCTTGGTCTCGTCCACGCAATCGGCGAGGCGGGACAGCGGCACACACACATCGGTCGCCAGCGCCTTGGCGCCGGGCTTCAGCGGCAGGCAGGCCCAATAGGCGTCGTGCCGCGCCTGCCAGAGCTTGCTGCGGTCTTCCGGCCGCGTCGCCCAGGAGAAGTCGCCGCCGCCGAAATCGCGGGCGATCTCGCCGAAACGCTCGGCCTGCTCATGCACGCTGGCCTCGGTGCCGTGGAACTCGACGAACAGCGTCGGGGCCTCCGCGAGGTTCAGTTTGGAGTAGGCGTTGCACGCCCTCACCTGCACCTCGTCCAGCAGCTCGATCCGCGCCACCGGCAGGCCCGACTGGATGGTGAGGATGACCGCGTCGCACGCCGCGCGGATGGTCGGGAAGGCGCACACCCCGGCCGAGATCGCCTCGGGGATGCCGGAGAGCCGCAGGGTCAGGCGGGTGATGATGCCGAGCGTGCCTTCCGCGCCGACGAAGAGGCGGGTGAGATCGTAGCCCGCCGCCGATTTCTTCGCCCGCCGCGCGGTGGTGATCGTCTCGCCATTGGCGAGCACGGCGGTCAGCGCGATCACATTGTCCTTCATCGTGCCATAGCGCACCGCATTGGTGCCGGAGGCGCGGGTCGAGGCCATGCCGCCGAGCGAGGCGTCCGCGCCCGGATCGATGGGGAAGAACAGGCCGGCGTCGCGCAGATGGTCGTTCAGCTGCTTGCGCGTCACCCCCGGCTCGACCACGCAATCAAGGTCTTCCGGGTGGACCGACAGCACGCGGTTCATCCGCGACAGGTCGATGGAAATACCGCCGCGCGGCGCGTTCACCTGCCCCTCCAGCGAGGAGCCGGTGCCGAAGGCAATGACGGGGACACCGCCCGCCGCGCACGCCCGCACCACGCGCTGCACCTCTTCGGTGCTCTCGACGAACACCACCGCGTCGGGCGCCTCGTTGGGAAGCCAGGTGATGGAGTTGGCGTGCTGCTCACGGATCGCCCGGCCGGTCGCGAGGCGGTCGCCGAAATGCGGGGCGAGCTCGGCGACCACCGCCGCCGTGGCGCCGTCCGTCGCCGCCAGCATCGCCCGGTCATCATCCACCATCTCCGCCATCTCGTCCTCCCCGCACGGCTTTGCGCAGGGCTTACACCCGATCGCGGATGCGCGCGAGATGGATCGGGCGGGCGAATTCGCGCCCGGCATCGCAAAAACCCCGTTACTGCAAGATTTCGGTCATTCAATCGCCATCAGGATAGGTGACGACTGCCGAGAAACGCGGCACAATGCTTGCCAATAAGGCAGCGGGAGAGCCGCTAGCTTCCTCGGGGGTCGTGTCATGCTGGACGGGATCGACTTCGAGCCCGTGTTCTTCGCGCCCTTCGTCTCGTCCGTCATGACGGTCGAGCCGGGTTGGGTCGATCACAACGGGCACTTGCATTCGACGTACTACACCCTGCTGTTCGAGCGGGCGGTGGACGAGGCCGTGTTCCTCGTCGGCCTGCCGCCCCACCTCACCAGCCGGGCGCCGGCCTCCTTCTTCACCGTCGAGGCGCATCAGCGTTTCGAGCGGTCGCTGCAGGTCGGCCATCAGGTGCGGGTGACGCTGCGGCTGATCAATTATGACGAGAAGCGCATGCATCTGTTCCAGGAGTTGCACCATGCCGGCGAAGGCTGGACGGCGGCCACCTGCGAGCAGATCGCCCAGCATGTCGAGCCCGGCAGCCGCCGCGTCTCGCCCTTCCCGGACGAGGTGCTGGAGCGCCTCGCGCTGATGAAGGCGGCGCACGGCGCCCTGCCCCGGCCGGACGGCCTCGGCCGCCCCATCGACATGCCGATCCGGCTGTCCTGACGGCCGCCGGCCCGGACGGCACGGCCGGCGTCATCACCGCCGGCGGGGGCGCCCTGCGTCGGCGGCGAGTTCGAGCGTAACCCAGCCCTCGATGGTGCGTTTGCGCACGAGGCGCAGCCCCTGCGCGCGATAGGCCGCGAGTGCCGCATTGGCGTGGGAGGGCAGCAGCCCCGACAGCACCACCCGCCCGCCGGGCGCCAGCAGCCGGGCGAGCGGCCGGGCGATCAGCTTCAGCGGCGCCAGCAGGATGTTGGCCAGGATCAGGTCATAAGGCCCGCCGAGCCGGAAAGCGCCGGCCGAGAGACCGGGCGCATGCAGGAAGGTGATCTCCGGCCCGGCATGGTTCGCGCGCGCATTGGCCCGCGCGGTCGCCACCGCCACGCGGTCGATGTCGCTGGCGAGAACCGGCGTGTGGAACAGCCGGGCCGCCGCCATGGCGAGCACGCCCGTGCCCGTGCCCACATCCAGCGTGCGGAACGGCCGGCGCTTCTTGCCGAAGGCGTCGATGGCGGCAAGGCATCCCTTGGTGGTGCCGTGGTGGCCCGTGCCGAAGGCCAGCGCCGCCTCGATCTCGATGCCGATATGGTTGGGCCCAACCACATGCCGGTCATGCGCGCCATGCACGAGGAAGCGGCCGATGGCGACGGGCGCCAGCCCTTCCAGCGAGGCGGCGACCCAGTCCTTCTTGTCCAGCGTGGAGAACACCGCGGCCTCCGCGAGTTCCGGCGCGACGATGGCGACCAGGTCGCGCACCATCTCCTCGTCCGGCGCCTCGCCGAAATAGACCTCCACCGCCCAACCCGAGCCTTCCGCGAGATTTTCGATCTCGAAGGCGCTGGTCGCCACCTCCGCCGGGTCGAAGCTCTCGCCGAGGAATTCCGCGATGGTGCGCGCGGACTCTTCCGGCGCCTCAAGCCGCATCACATGCGAGGCCCCGTTGGGCGGCAATCCTTCGAGCATGGCGATCCTCGCATCACGGTCTGGATGGCGCTCTGTAAGCGAGGGCGCGGGCGAATGCCAGACGCCTATGCAGCCGCGATGAGTTCCGTGCGCAACGGCACCAGAGCGACCATGTGGCGGGCCAGATCATCGGCCAGTCCGGGCTCCCCCTTCAGCATGGTCAGGGTACGGGCGGCGGGAAGAACGCGCCCCTCTGCTGCCAAGGTATCCGCGAACAGCGCCAGCGCCTCCTGCGCATTGCGCAAGGCATCATCAACATCCTCACCAGCGGAGAAGCACCCCGGCAGGTCCGGAAACCAGATGCCTACCGCGTGGCCCGGCCCGGCATCTTCAACGATGGCGACATAGTGAGCCATGCAACCCCGCTCAATCGATCTTCCAGCCCGCGGCTTTGTAAATCGCGCGGACGAGCCCCAGTCCCAGATCCTTCTTAGGGTGCGGCAAAACAATTATGGCGCCGTCGGCGCCTTTACGGAAGACGTGGTGTGATCCCCTGCTGCGCTCCAGCGTCCAGCCTTCACTTTCCAGTCGCCGCTTTATGTCTCGGCTATTCGTCAGCATCACCGAGTCTCGACAGGGAGGAACGACCCCGACACCGCATTAAAAGGTAATATCACGCCGCCTGAACGAAGCTGTCCACCACCTTCTTCTCGCCGGCCTTGTCGAACTGGACGGTGAGCTTGTTGCCCTCCACAGCCACCACCTCGCCATAGCCGAACTTCTGGTGGAACACCCGCTCGCCGAGGCCGAAGCGCGCCGGCGCGCCGGTGGATTTGGCGATCAGCTCGCCCTCGATGATACGCGCCCCGCGCGCGGCCGTGGAGGCGGCAAAGCGCGAGGGCCGGCTGTCGAAGCCGGAATCCCGTCCGCCCGCATCCCGCCCGCCGGAGAAGCCGCCGGAAGAGCCGGCCGATCCACCGAACCCGCCCCCAAGGCTGCCGCCGTTCGCCCGCGCGGCGTTCTGCGCGCGCTGCCAGCCCGGGGTGGAATAGGTCGAGCCGAAGCTTTGCGCCTCGTCGAAGCGGCTCGGGCCGTAGCCATAGCGGCCCTGGCCCTGCCCGCCGCCCCAGCCGGAGCCGCCGCGCGATTCCGTCACCTCCACATCCTTCTCCGACAATTCGTCGAGGAAGCGCGAGGGCACGCTGGACTGCCAGAGCCCGTGGATACGGCGGTTGGAGGCGAAGAACACCTTGGCGCGCTTGCGGGCGCGGGTGAGGCCGACATAGGCGAGGCGGCGCTCCTCTTCGAGCCCGGCGCGGCCCTGCTCGTCGAGCGCGCGCTGGTTGGGGAAGACGCCCTCCTCCCAGCCCGGCAGGAACACGGTGTCGAATTCCAGCCCCTTGGCGGAATGCAGCGTCATGATGTTGACGGCGTCCTGCCCGGCGGCGCCTTCCGCGTCCATCACCAGCGAGATGTGTTCCAGGAAGCCGATGAGGTTCTCGAAGGGCTCCATGGAGCGCACGAGTTCCTTCAGGTTGTCGAGCCGGCCGGCGGCTTCCGCCGAGCGGTCCTTCTGCCACATCTCCGTATAGCCGCTCTCATCCAGAACGATCTCGGCGAGTTCATGCTGCGGCAGGGTCGCCATTTGCGCCCGCCAGCGGTCGAAGGAGGCGACGAGATCGCGGAGCGTGAGCCGCACCTTGGGCTTCAGTTCCTCGCTGGCGACGAGTTCGCGCGCCGCCTCGACCAGCGGCAGCTGCGCCGCGCGGGCATGGTCATGGATCTGCCGCAGCGCCGCGTCGCCGAGGCCGCGCTTGGGCACGTTGACGATCCGCTCGAAGGCGAGGTCGTCGGAGGGCGAGGCGATGACGCGCAGATAAGCCAGCGCGTCGCGGATTTCCGCCCGCTCATAGAAGCGCGGGCCGCCGATGACGCGGTAATTGAGACCGAGCGTGACGAAGCGGTCTTCGAACTCGCGCATCTGGAACGAGGCGCGCACGAGAATGGCGACCTGCGTCAGCGCATGGCCCTGGCGCTGAAGCTGCTCGACCTCCTCGCCGATGGCGCGAGCCTCTTCCTGGCTGTCCCAGGCGCCCGTCACCGTCACCTTCTCGCCGGCATGGCCTTCCGAGAACAGCGTCTTGCCAAGCCGCCCCTCATTATGGGCGATGAGATGCGCGGCGGCGCCGAGAATATGGCCGTCGGAGCGATAGTTGCGCTCCAGCCGCACCACGGTGGCGCCGGGAAAGTCGCTTTCGAAGCGCAGGATGTTGTCCACCTCGGCGCCGCGCCAGCCATAGATCGACTGGTCGTCGTCGCCCACGCAGCACACATTGCGCGAGCCCTGCGCGAGGAGCCGCAGCCAGAGATACTGGGCGACGTTGGTGTCCTGGTACTCGTCGACGAGGATGTAGCGGAAGCGCTTGTGATACTCCGCGAGCACATCGGGGTTCTCGCGCAGCAGGCGGATGCTCTCCAGCAGCAGGTCGCCGAAATCGACCGCGTTCAGCGCCTTCAGCCGCGCCTGATAGGCGGCATAGAGCTTCTGCCCGCGCCCATTGGCGAAGGCCGCTCCCTCGCCGGCCGAGACCTGATCGGGGGAGAGGCCGCGATTCTTCCAGCCATCGATGGTGTTGGCCAAGAGCCGCGCCGGCCAGCGCTTCTCATCGATCCCCTCCGCCTGAAGCAGCTGCTTCATGAGCCGGATCTGGTCGTCCGTGTCGAGAATGGTGAAGCCGGACTTCAGCCCGACCAGTTCCGCATGACGGCGCAGCATGCGCACGCCGATGGAGTGGAAGGTGCCGAGCCACGGCATGCCCTCCACCTGCTCGCCGACCATGGCGCCGATGCGCTCCTTCATCTCGCGCGCGGCCTTGTTGGTGAAGGTCACGGCGAGAATCTGCGAGGGCCAGGCGCGGCCGAGCGAGAGGATATGGGCGATGCGGGTGGTCAGCACACGGGTCTTGCCGGTGCCGGCGCCGGCGAGCACGAGAACCGGGCCTTCCGTCGCCTCGACAGCGGCGCGCTGCTCCGGGTTCAGCCCGTCGAGATAGGCGACCCGGCTGCCTGCCGGGGCGGGACTGGCCATGGCCGCGGCCCGCGCGGCAATGCCGCCCGGCTTCGGCGCGGGAGCCTCCACACGCGCCGGCAGGTCGAAGGGAATGTCGAACGCGTCGTCCGGCGGCGGGTTCCGGGGGTCGGCCAAGGGCCTGCTCGCAGTCATGGTTGGCGATTCTTATAGGAACAAAATGGCATCGCCATGCTCATTTGGCGAGGGCGGGACCGATTCGGGCCCGCGGCAGGCTTTATCCCCGTCCATTCGACAACGGGCCACCGGACGAAGGCAGGGTCTGCGCCAGTGTCGGCCGATTGACGCGGCCCGCGTTGCGCCCGATGCTGGCGCCGTCCCATTCACCCGTCCAGCGGCCCTCCACGGGCAGGCTGGTCCCAGCGGTCTCATCCATGTCCTATGGCCTTTACCTCCTGACCGCGCTGGCGGGTGCGCTCTATGTGCTCATGCCCGGCCCCGCCTTCCTGGCGCTGTTCTCGCTCGCGGCGGCGCATGGCCGCCCGGCGGGGGCGCGCTTTGTCGGCGGGCATCTGGTGGGCGATCTGTTCTGGTCGGCGCTGGCGCTCGCCGCCATCATCGGCGTGAACCAGCTCGGCCCGACGCTGTTCGATCTCCTCGGCATCGGCTGCGGCCTCTATCTGTGCTATCTCGGCGTCAAGGCGATCCGCGCGCGGGGCGGCGGCGATGGCGCGGTCGGCGCCCGCCGGCCGATCATGACCGGCATCCTGTTCGGCCTCACCAACCCGAAGGCCTATCCGGTCTCGGTCTCCATGTTCACCGCGCTCACCGCGAGCCACGCCTCCGGCCTCACCTGGGAGGCGGCGCCGCAATTGCTGGCGGCGGCGCTGGTCGGCTTCATCCTCGCCGACCTCGTCCTCATCTGGGCCGCCGGCCTCGCCCCGGTGCGCCGGATGTTCCAGCGCCACGGCCGGATCATCACCCGCCTCACCGGCGTGATGTTCGTCGCCTTCGGCGCCAAGTCGCTGGTCGACGCCGGACGGGGGCTCGCCTCCCGTCACTGAGACCCTCCCCTCGCCTGCCGCGTGCCTCACGAGAGTGCCGACCATGTATGAAGCCCGCCTCCAGTCCTTCGCCGCCCCCGCCGCCCCGAGCCTCGGCACGGAGCGCCTGCGCCTCCTGCGCGCGGAGCTGGAGCGGCGCGGGCTCGACGGCTTCATCGTGCCGCGCGCCGACGCGCATCAGAACGAATATGTCCCGCCCTGCGACGAGCGCCTCGCCTGGCTGACCGGCTTCACCGGCTCGGCCGGCGTCGCGCTCATCCTGCGCGAGCGCGCGGCGCTGGTGGTGGACGGGCGCTACACGCTTCAGGCGGCGCAGCAGATCGACACCGCCTCCTTCGCCGTCGTGCCGCTGGCCGAGACGACGCCCGAGCGCTGGCTGGAGCAGAACCTCCCCGCCGGCGCGCATCTCGGCTACGACCCCTGGCTGATCACCGCCGACGCGCTGCCGAAGCTGCGCCGCGCCGCGGCCGGCGCCGGGGCGACGCTGGTCGCGGTCGATTCCAACCCGGTCGACGCCGTCTGGGCCGACCGTCCCGCCGCACCCACCGGCCCCGTCACCCTGCGCGACCCCGCGCTCGCCGGGGAGGCGACGCCGGACAAGCTCGCCCGCATCCGCGCCGCGCTCGCCGAGCAGAAGCTCGACGCCCTCGTGCTGTCCGATCCCCACGCCGTCGCCTGGACCTTCAACATACGCGGCGCCGATGTCTCGCACACGCCGCTGCCGCTCGCCTGGGCCATTGTGCCGCGCGAAGGGCGCCCCTCGCTCTTCGTCGACGGCCGCAAGCTCTCCAACACCGTGCGCGACGCGCTGGCGGGCCTCGCCGAGATCCATGAGCCGGCGCTGCTCGAACGCGGCATCGACCTCGCCGCCCGCGGCGGCGCCGTGATCCGGCTCGACCAGGCC
>JAEZMI010000331.1 GCA_023414975.1 Pseudomonadota bacterium
GCACCGGGCGCACGCTGTCGCGCGCCGCGGCGATGGCGTCGATCACGGCATGCGGCGCGTGGCCGTCGACGGTGAGCACGTCCCAGCCGGCGGCGCGGAAGCGGGCGAGCTGGTCGGTGGAGGTGGAGAGCGTGGTGCGCCCGTCGATGGAGATGCCGTTATCGTCCCAGAGCACGATGAGCTTCGACAGCTTCAGATGCCCGGCGAGGTCGATCGCCTCCTGCGAGATGCCCTCCATCAGGCAGCCGTCGCCGGCGATCACATAGGTGTAGTGGTCGACCAGTTCGTCGCCGAAGCGGGCGTTCATCAGGCGCTCGGCGAGCGCCATGCCCACCGCCGTCGTCAGCCCCTGGCCGAGCGGGCCGGTGGTCGTCTCCACCCCCAGCGTGTGGCCGTGCTCGGGGTGGCCGGCGGTGACGGCGCCGAGTTGCCGGAAGCGGCGGATCTCGTCGATCGGCATGTCGGCATAGCCGAGCAGGTGATTGACCGCGTAGAGCAGCATCGAACCATGCCCGGCGGAGAGGATGAAGCGGTCGCGGTCGGGCCAGTCGGGCCGGCTCGGGTCGATCTTCATGAAGCGGCCGAACAGCGCCGCCGTCACGTCGGCCATGCCCATGGGCATGCCGGGATGGCCGGACTTGGCCTTCTCCACCGCGTCCATGGAGAGGGCGCGAAGCGCGTTGGCCATGTCGGTCAGCGGCGCGTCGCCGATGGGGGTCTCGCCGATGGCCTCAGGCGTGGTCTGGGTCTGGCTGGTGAGCATGGTGTCCTCCCGAATCAGGCGGCGCGCCGCTTCTTCTCGACGAGGTTGAGGATCATCGGCGTGAGGATCAGCTGCATCGCGATGTCGAGCTTGCCGCCGGGGATGACGATGGAATTGGCCCGGCTCATCCAGGAGCCCTGGATCATCGAGAGCAGGTAGGGGAAATCGATGCCGCGCGGGCTCTTGAAGCGGATGACGACGATGGATTCGTCCGCCGTGGGAATCCACCGGGCGATGAACGGGTTGGAGGTGTCCACCGTCGGCACGCGCTGGAAGTTGATGTCGGTATGGGTGAACTGCGGGCAGATGTAGTTCACGTAGTCCGGCATGCGGCGCAGGATGGTGTCGGTCACCGCCTCGGTCGAATAGCCCCGGTGCGAGCGGTCGCGGTGAATCTTCTGGATCCACTCCAGATTGATCACCGGCACGACGCCGATCTTCAGGTCCGCATAGCGGGCGACGTCGATATTGCCGCTCACCACCGCGCCGTGCAGGCCCTCATAGAACAGCAGGTCCGTCGGCGTGGGGATCGGCTCCCAGTCGGTGAAGGTGCCGGGCGCGCCGCCATATTCCTCCGCCTCCTTGTCGTCATGCACATAGTGGCGGAACTTGCCGCTTCCGGTCTGGGCATAGGAGCGGAAGGTCTCCTCCAGCTGCTCGAACAGGTTCGAATCGGGGCCGAAATGGCTGTAGTGATGGTTGCCGCGCGAGGCTTCCTCCGCCATGACGCGCCGCATCTCGAAGCGGTCGTAACGGTGGAAGGCGTCGCCCTCGATATAGGCGGCGGTCACGTTCTCGCGCCGGAAGATCTGCTCGAAGATGCGGCGGACCGAGGTGGTACCCGCGCCCGAGGAGCCGGTGACGGAGATGATCGGGTGATGGATCGACATGCCCCTCTCCTTCACGCGCGCAGGAGGCCGCGGCGCCCGAACAGCGGAGAGCGCTCGGGCATGGCGGGGGCGTTGTGGTGGTAGCGGGCGATGCGCTCCACCTCGCCGCGCGAGCCGAACACCAGCGGCACGCGCTGGTGCAGATGGATCGGCTGGAGGGCGAGGATCGGCGAAAGCCCGTCGGTCGCCGCGCCCTGCGCCTGCTCCATCAGGAAGGCGACGGGGTTGGCCTCGTAGACGAGGCGCAGCCGGCCGGAATGATAGCCGTGGCGCGCATCGCCGGGATAGAGATAGACCCCGCCGCGCACCAGGATGCGATAGACGTCGGCCACCATGGAGGCGACCCAGCGCGTGTTGAAGTCCCGGCCGCGCGGGCCGTCGACACCCGCCCGGCAGTCCTCGACATAGGAGCGGATCGCCGGGTCCCAGTGCCGCTCGTTCGAGCCGTTGACGGCGTATTCGCTGGTCTCCCGCGCGACAGTGGCCTCCGGCTCGGCCAGGCGGAACTCCCCGCTCGCCCGATCCAGCACGAAGATCTGCGTGCCCGCGCCCACCGTCAGCACCAGCGAGGTTTGCGGCCCGTAGATCAGGAAGCCGGCGGCGAGCTGGGCGCGGCCCGGCTGCAGCAGCGCGTCCGGCCCGACATGCGGCAGGATCGAGAAGATCGTGCCCACGGTCATGTTGGCGTCAATGTTGGAGGAGCCGTCGAGCGGATCGACGGCGACGGCGAGCGTGCCGGCCGCGTTCAGCGGCTCGGCCGCCTCGGCTTCCTCGGAGCCGTAGAGCGCCACCGGCGCGGCGCGCAGCGCCTCGCGCACCAGCCCGTCGGCGATGACGTCGAGTTCCTTCTGGCTGTCGCCGTCCTCGTGATAGCCGCGCACGGCGGCAAGCTGACCCGCGAGGGGACCGGCGGCGAGAAGCTCGGAAATTTGGATGCCCGCGCCGGCAAGCGCGCGGAGCGCGGCCGCGACGTCGCGGCGCGAGGCATTCGTCTGCGACCACCGGTCGAGGTGGTCGTCCAACGTCGGGCGTGTCATGGCGTTTCCCCAGTTGTTTCGAGGGCTTTGTGCCCTTTGGCGTGTCGTTTCCGTTGAGCCTTCGAGCGGGGGACCCGAAGCGGCGGACGCCTCTTGTTGTGAGAACTGTGCCCGACTTGTTGAACTAAGGAAATTCGAATATTCTTTGATCTCTTTTCAATTTATCTGAAATGTAATGTTGCATGCGTAATGCCACGCTCAAGCAGCTCCGGGCGCTCGCCGCCATCGTCGAGACTGGAACCGTCACGGGCGCCGCCCGGCGGCTCAACGTCACGCCGCCGGCCGTCACCATGCAGGTGCAGCAGCTTGAGGAGCATGTCGGCCTGCCCCTTCTCGACCGGGCCGGCGACCGCTTCCAGC
>JAEZMI010000340.1 GCA_023414975.1 Pseudomonadota bacterium
GCGCCGGGCGCCACCGTCGGTCTGCCCGAGATCATCGTCGGGGGGACGCAGGCGGGCGCTCCCGCACTCGCCTATGCCTCCGCCGCCGGCGACATCTTCCCGACCGAGCGCCTTCAGCCCGGCCGCGCGCCCGCGCCGCGTGCGACCGGCGGGGCGGCGCCGTCCGCCTCAACCGCGCCCAAGCCCGGCACGGCCGCTCATAATGCCGACATGCAGGCGGAGATCCGCCGCCTGTTCAGCAGCCCGACCGTCTCGCGCAACGCGGTGCTGCGCACGCCGGAACTTCGCCGCTTCGCCGCGTTCGTCGCGCCGCCCCGTCAGGTCGTGGTGAGCGGCTTCACCAAGGGCGCGCCGGCCGGCCTGCCGACCGATCAATTCGCCGCCGGCGCTGCCGTGGTCGCCGTGCCGGTGGTGGCCATGATTTCCGGCCCGGCCCCGTTGAAGAACCCGCTCTGAACGCCCGCATCGCCGCGCGACGCAAAAAAGCCGGCCGGGGGATGCCCGGCCGGCTTTTTTGTCGCTGAGGCGAAAAAGCGTCAGCTCATCATGCCGAGAGCCTGCATGTAGAGGTCGACGATCGCCTCATGCTCGGCGCGCTGATCGGCATCCTGTTTGCGGATTTTGAGGATTTCGCGCAGCGCCTTGACGTCGAAGCCGTTGCCCTTGGCCTCGGCGAACACGTCCTTGATGTCTTCGGCGATGGTCTTCTTCTCTTCCTCAAGGCGCTCGATGCGCTCGATGAAGGATTTCAGCTGCTCCTTGGCGAAGCCGGCGGCGGCATCGGACAGCGGCTGGTCGTTGGGGATGTCGGACATGGCGTCTCCGGGAGAACGGGCCGACCGCGGGCAGCAAGGTCCGGCGGTGTGTGGGTGAAAGCTGGGCCGGAGAGGAAGCCCAAGGATGGGGCGCCGTCAAGGCTGTGCACGGTGAGCGGCGCGCCCTTGCGTCGGCTGCGCCCGCTATCCACCGGCCGCCTGTGGATGACGCCCTCAGCGTCGCCGGCATCAGTGCTGGGCAGGGGCCTTGAAGGCAGCTTTCTGCTCCGCGCTTGCCTCGGTCTGATGCCGCGCTTTCCATTCATCATAGGGCATGCCGTAGACGGCGACGCGACTCTCCTCCCGGGAGAGCGGGACGCCCTGCTGTTGCGCGGCGTCGAGATACCAGTTGGCAAGACAGTTGCGGCAGAAGCCGGCGAGGTTCATCAGGTCGATATTCTGCACATCCGTGCGGCTCTGCAGATGCGCCACCAGCCGGCGGAAGGCGGCGGCTTCAAGCTCCGTGCGGGCGGTCGCGTCAAGCGGCGCGGCGGTGGTATCGGTGTCGTCGGTCATTAGAGCCTCCCGATCATCCGGACGTGCGGCGCCCTCAGGCGAGCGCCTCTGGCGGATAGATAGGCGCGACAGGCCCCGTGCGCGAGCCGTGCCATTCGAAGCGGTGCAGCCCCGCATCGGCGAGGAGCGACGGCAGCAGCCCGGCGAGGCGCTCGGCCCAGGCCGCCTGACCGTCCTCGTCGGCGATGAGGTCCTGGCGAATCTCCAGAAGCGTGCTCGCAAGGCCCCGGCGCGTGGCGTGGCGGTAGAGGCAGTCGCCCTTGAGCGCGCCGTCATAGGGTTCATTGTCGCCGACGATGAGATCGCCCGGCGCTTCCAGCGCGGCGATCAGCTCGCGGGTGAAGCGCGGATCCGCGTCCCACAGCACGGCGGCGTGCCAGGGCCGGGCGAGGCCGCGCCAGATCGGCGTAAAGCTGTGCATGGACAGGATCGCCGGGACGATCCCCGCCGCCAGCGCCGCGTCGATCTCCGCGCCGATCGCCTCGTGATAGGGGCGGTGGAAGGCGGAGATGCGATAGGCGATCTCCGCCGCATCGGCGTGGCGGTTGCCGGGAATGAGGGCGCCGTCGGAGAGGCGCATCACCAGCGTAGGGTCGTCTTCACCGCGATTCGGGTCGATCAGCAGGCGCGAGAAGCAGGAGAGCACGGCCGGACAGCCGAGGAGACGGGCGAGGCGGCGCGTGACGCCGGCGGCGCCGATGTCATAGCCGATATGGCGGGCCAGCTGCTCGGCCGGAAGGCCGAGCGAGCCGTAGGAAGCGGGCAGCGCATTGGATGCGTGATCGCAGAGCAGGATAAGCCCGCTCGCATGGCTGCCATCGATGCGTTCCACCGGCTGGAACCCTGGTTCCGTGTCGGCGGCGAGAGCGGCATCCGTCTCGATGCCGGTGGTGAGACTGGCGTCCTGCGAGGCTAGGCGGCGCATATTTGCCCGTGTGATGCGACTAAGTGCGTAGAGGATAGTGACGTGGCATTCTGAGTGCCATAGGAATACGCCCGTTTCGCGTCGCGCCGGGGCGGGGGAATCGAACCGGCGCGCCATAAGGCATCATGGCGGACCAACCGCCAGCATGGCCCGGTCGGGTGGGGTAGGATGAGACGATGAACGACACGTCGGCGCGCGCCTTTCTGGACAAGCTGTTTTCTGCCGCCGTGGCGGCGGCCCATCCCTCCACCTGTCTGCCGCCTGTGCTGCCGCCGGCCCCGGCGAAGGGCCGCCTGATCCTGCTCGCCGCCGGCAAGGCGGCGGGCTCGATGCTGGAAGTCGCCGAGAGGCACTATCTCGACGCGGGGTTCGATCCGTCGCGCCTCGCCGGCATCGGCGTCGCCCGCCATGGCTATGGCCGGCCGACGCAGCGGCTGGAAATGGTGGAAGCCGGTCATCCGGTGCCGGACGCGGCAGGCCTTGCCGGTGCGCAGAAGTCGATCGACCTCGCCGCTTCCGCCACGGCGGACGATCTCGTGCTGGTGCTGCTCTCGGGCGGGGCCTCGGCCAACTGGATCGCTCCGGCCCATGGCGTCGCTCTCGACGACAAGCGTTTGCTGACGCGCGCGCTGCTGCGTTCGGGCGCCAACATCACCGAAATCAACACGGTGCGTAAGCACCTCTCGCGCATCAAGGGCGGGCGCCTCGCGGCGCTGGCGCAGCCGGCGCGGGTGGTTACACTCGCCATTTCCGACGTGCCGGGCGACGATCCGGCGGTGATCGGGTCGGGCCCCACCGTACCCGATCCCTCGACGCTTGCGGACGCCCGCGCCGTTCTGGCGCGCTACAAGATCGACCCGCCGGCTTCGGTCGTCGCGGCGCTGGATGACGCGGCCAACGAATCGCCCAAACCGGGCGACGCTGCCTTCGCCAATGCCGAGTACCATCTTATCGCCCGGCCGGTGGATGCCTTCATCGCCACCGAGCGCCTGGTGCGCGAGGCGGGGCTGGAGCCCATCCTGCTCGGCGACAATCTGGAAGGCGAGGCCCGCGACGTCGCCGCCGCACAGGCCGCGAAGGCGCGCGAACTCAAGGCCGCCGGCCAGCGCGCGGTCCTGCTTTCCGGCGGCGAACTGACGGTGACGATGCGCGGGCAGGGACGTGGCGGCCCGAACCAGGAATTCGCCCTCGCCCTCGCCGTCGCGCTGGACGGCATGGCGGGCATCTATGCGGTCGCGGGTGACACCGACGGTACCGATGGCGGCGGCGGCGATGCCACCGACCCGGCCGGCGCCTATGTCGTGCCGGACACGCTGGCCCGTGCCCGCGCCGCCGGTCTCGATCCTGCCGCCTTTCTCGCCAATAACGATTCCACGGGCTTTTTCGAGCCTCTGGGCGATCTTCTGACGCCAGGACCCACCTGCACCAACGTCAATGATTTCCGCGCCGTTCTCATCGACAGCTGAACCTGCTCCGAACCGTCGCCGCGCCGGGGCATGGATGCGCCGGCTGCTGCTCGCCTGCGCCGTGCCGGCGGTGGCGGCGACGCTGACGCCCCTGCCGGCAGCCGCGGATTTCCGTTTGTGCAACCGCTCGTCCAGCCGGGTCGGCATCGCGCTCGGCTACAAGGACGGCAACAGCTGGGCGACGGAAGGCTGGTGGAACATCGGCGCCAACAGTTGCGAGACCCTGCTGCGCGGCGACCTCGTCGCCCGTTACTACTATGTCTACGCCATCGACTATGATCTCGGCGGCGAGTGGTCCGGCAAGGCCTATATGTGCACCCGCGAGAAGGAGTTCACCATTCGCGGCATCGCCGACTGTCTGGCGCGGGGCTATGACCGCACCGGCTTCTTCGAGGTGGATACGCAGGAACAGAAGAGCTGGACCGTGCAGCTGACCGAGCCGCAGCGTTCAGCGCCCGGCGCCTCGGCAGGGGGCGCGGCCGCACCGCTGCCGCCCGCGAAGAAGCCCTGACCAGCAAGACCGTCCTCCATCCAGACCGTCCTCCATCCAGACCGTCCTGCGGCATCAGTCGCCGGCGCCAGAAAAAAGGGCCCGCTCGCGGCCCCTTTTCCTTACCGGTTTGCGTTGCGTGGCAGGTCGTCAGTCAACCGGAAGAGCCGTGAAGCGCACCTGCCCTTCGGGGTCGGTGATCAT
>JAEZMI010000386.1 GCA_023414975.1 Pseudomonadota bacterium
GGCACGTTTAGTCACGTCGAAGTCTCGTTTGGTAGCGATGATGTCTTCGCAGACGACTGGAGGATACTTGGATGAAAGAGAATGAGCGAAGCCCGTGGCAATGGTGTGACGATTGCCCCACGTGCAAGCGGTGGTCGGGATGGCAATGCCTGGACGAGCCAACGGGTTTCCGAAATTGCGCGAGCTATGGCAAGACGTGGCACATGCAGGTGATTGCCAAGGATGCGAAGACGGGCCGGGCGAAGTTGGTGCCGCTGAAGAAGGGGCAGACCATTGAGGATTTGACGAGACCGGCGCAGGAAAAAACGCGCGCGCCGAGTCGGCCGAGCGGTGGCGTGAACTTGTTTGATTTTTGAATTGTTTTACAAACGACGGGGACGCTGCCGCCCCCTGACCCCCTAAGCGGCGGAAGTGCCTAACGGCGCGGAAAGGAATGATTAAATGATTGATGCGATTGAAAAAGTGGAAGAGAGCCTAATTGGCGCGGTGCTGGTGAATCCGGCGCAGGTGATGCCGTTGTGCGAGAACCGGCGCGTGACCGCGGAGTGGTTTACGCTGCCGGAGGCACAGGCGGTGTGGCCCATCTTCTTGAAGCAGTGGCGCGAGCAAGGCGTGGTGGATCCGGTGCTCGTCGGGAGTGAGGCAAGTAAGCCGGAGGCGATTCAATGGTGCATTCGGTGTTTGGACATCACGCCGACGAGCGCGCACGCCGGTTATTACATCGAAAAACTGGCGAGTGCACGGTTGCAACGCATGGTGTGTGCGCTGGGGCGGCAGTTGATTACCGACGCAGCCGACCTTGGCGGGCAAGAGGCGTTGGATCGCGCAGAGGCGGCAATTGTGGCGTTGCGCGATGCGGAGCGTGCGAGCTACGGCGGGTTCAAAACGGCAACAGACTTCGAGGAGCAGATTGTCAGTGACTACCAGCAAGTCTATCAGAAGCGTATCGTGGAGCGTGATGCGAAGTTCTTTATCGGGAAACGTCTGCCGTGGGACGTGTTGAACGTACTGTACACCGGCGTGAAGGCTGGGATTCACATTGTGGCAGCGCGTCCGTCACAGGGTAAGACAGCGGTGGCGGTTTGCATGAGCGCCGGTATGGCCTTTAGTGGGATCAAGCAGCTCTTCTTCTCGGTGGATATGCACCCACGCTTGCTCGTGGAGCGTTACGGTTCGTTGCTCGGCCAGGTGAGTTTGCCGAAGCTCAACTTCGGAGGTTCGCATGAAGACGTGCAGAAAATGGCGCGCGGGCTAAAGTTCATTCAGGCGGCCGGTGGGACGAAGGAACAGCCGCCGAACAATATTCTGATCTCTGACGCGTACCGTGTTGATCGCATTGTCGGTGAGATTCACCGTGCCGTGAAATACGACGGCGTGCAGTGCGTGTGGATTGATTATCTTCAGATTCTGTCGGGCGATAAGGACTACAAAACCCACAAGGACGAAATTGACGCGGTGTTGGCCAAACTAAAACAATGCGCCCTGGCACTCAATATTCCCATTTTCTGCTTGGCGCAGCTGAATCGCGAAAACGGAAAGGATCCAAATCGCAAGCCGCTTCTGACGGACCTGGGCGACTCGGGTTCGATTGAACGCGAAGCGAGTACGGTGCTGATGCTTTGGAAGGATGCTGACGTGAGGAAGACGTGGGATGAAAACCCGCCGCTGCATTTGGCGATGGGGCAAGAGAGTTTGGCAAAGAAGTTGGAGCCGATGTGGTTGTTACTGCTCAAGAATCAACAAGGTGCGACAGGCGAACGGCCATTTGTCTTTTACAAGAACTATTTCATGTTCAGACCGGCAGACCATGCGGCGACGCCGATTACCGAACGTGACAAGAATAACCGCGTGATTAAGATTGACCGGAGCCCGTACTTTGAATCAATCCGCGATGACTTCCTGGTGCTCGAAGGTAAGGATGGCAAGGGCCTTGATGATTACTTGGCCAGAGAAGGTGCGCTCGGGTTCAGAGGTCTGGAGAATCTGAATAAGCGAGAAGTGGAGCAGTAAGCAGCGCATCCGCGCTGCTGCTCAGATGAGACTGAGGTGAGAGATGGAAGTGAATTATGAAGACATGGTGATTCGCGAGCGGTTCGAGAAGCTGCGGAAGTTGATGAAGCAGGATTATCGCGACGTATTCAAGGCGCGGTGTCTGGCGATGAAAGAGGTGTGCGATAGCATGGTCAGCCTGCTTGAGCTTGAGGAAGACAGACACGAGCAGTGGCCGACGCTTCACGCATTGATTGAATGTGCCACGACCTTTGTAGAGACGGATATTCCGCTTTTTCAGGTGCGTGACAGAGAGTATTTAGAAGCTGGCGCAGCGTGTCAGACGATAGGTAAGGCAGGTGCCTTACCTATCAAATGAGAGAAAGGAAAATGAAGGTATGGAAAACTTCGAAACATTGATTGATGAATTCCAAAATTTCTGTGACCAGCATAACTATTGCGAAGGTTGCCCTTACAGCGAAATAGACGAATGCACTGCGAGGTTTGTCTTCGATAAGTTGACTATGGGCAGGACTGAGCCTGTCACCCCTACCGTCGAAGAGAAAGAGAAGGTATCAGGGTTGCCCGAATGGTGTAAAGAGGGCGCATGGTTGATAACGGGTGTTTGTCCTGGCGTATTCTTCCGAGTGGATTCAACGGACGAGGTGTCTACCGTGCTTGTCTTCGAGGACGGTTTTAAGCGCGTCGAACCTAGCTGCTGTCTCTCCGCAGATTATCGCCCACTACCATTCCAGATGTACTCTCTGCAAGAGGCAATGAAGCTGATTGGGCAATTGATGGTTGTTACAGGAGAGAGTGCAGAGGTTATTCACAGCGTGTCTCTCAATAGAACGACTGGCGACGTGTTGATCAACTATTTGCCTGTCGAACACTATAGACTCAAACGCCCGACGATTAACGGCATTCCCTTCGGCGTGCCAGGTATTAGTGCAGATGAGATCGTGAAGCGAGGCGCGCGCAAGGAGTCAAATCCGCTTGTCGGCAAAATGGAAGGAGTTTTAGATGGCCAACACGAATTGCAAGCATTGCCAGGAGATGCGTCAGGTGGTGCGCCTGGGCGAGAAGTACTGGGTGACGAAGTGCAGCCAATTCCCCGGCGAACGGCGTAAGCTCAACGAGAATTGCGGCCGCAATTGGTGCGACAAGTTTGAAGAGAAATTTAACAAACGACGGGGACGCTGCCGCTCCCCGAACCCCTAAGCGGCGGAAGCGCCTGACGGCGCGGAAAGGATGAGACAAGTATGGACGAGACACAAAAGAAATTCGAAGACCGCGACATGAGTGGTGCGCTATTCGAGAATGAGTACAGAGACGGAAAGGATCACAAGCAGCCGAGCGCGCGTGGTACGGTGATGATCGGAGGCAAGAAGTACCACGTCGCGGCGTGGACACGGTTCAATTCCGTGACTGGCAAGAAGTACTTCAGCTTGAAGTTCGAGGACTACGAGACCTGGGCTAAGGAGCGTGAAGCAGCTAAGGCACAGAAGCCGGTGCCTGCGAGCGTGAAGGACGTGGGTGACGACGAGGATTTGCCGTTTTAAGGAGGTGCGTATGACGACATTCGAT
>JAEZMI010000428.1 GCA_023414975.1 Pseudomonadota bacterium
AACAGCCCGCGACAAAGCCGAAGTCCCCGCGCGGTAAGCCCGTCGAGGCTTCGGCGGCCTTGCCGCGCTATGCCGTGCCGCCCTCGCGGCGACGCGTCCAGGCCACCGACGCGCCGGCCGTCGCGCCCGCCGCTCCGGCACAGCCCGTGGCGGCCGCTTCCGTGCCGCCCGGCGCCAACACGGCCGCGCAGACGGCCACCCGGAAGCCGGAGACCCCCGAGCCGCCGCCCTTCGCCTCCGCGCCGATGGACCTTGAAGCCTTCGCCGGCAATCTCGCCCGTCTGGTCGAGGAAGGCGGCAAGGCAATGGCCGCCTACATGCGTCCGCGCGAGGAGGGCCTCATCCAGGACGATGTGGCCGAGGACATCGCCGATGTGATGAAGACCATCGGCAATGTCGCCGCGTACTGGCTGGCGGACCCGAAACGCACGGTGGAGGCACAGTCCCGCCTGATCGGCGGCTATCTGGAGCTCTGGTCCTCCACCCTCAAGCGCCTCAGCGGCAAGGAGACGAAGCCCGTCGCCGAGCCGCCGCCGCGCGACACCCGCTTCATGGACGCGGAGTGGAACACCAACCCGTTCTTCGACGCCCTGAAGCAGACCTATCTTCTCACCGCCAATTGGGCGGAGGACATGGTCGAGGAAGCCGAGATCGACGCGCATACCAAACACAAGGCGGAATTCTATGTGCGCCAGATCGCCAGCGCCGTCTCGCCCTCGAACTTCGTTCTGACCAATCCCGAACTCCTGCGCACCACCCTCGCCTCCAACGGCGAGAATCTCGTGCGCGGCATGAAGATGCTCGCCGAGGATATCGAGGCCGGCGGCGGTGACCTCAAGATCCGCCAGACCGACAACAGCAAGTTCAAGGTCGGCGAAAACCTCGCGGTCACGCCCGGCAAGGTGATCTTCCAGAACGAGCTGATACAGGTCATCCAGTACGCGCCGCAGACGGAGAGCGTGCTGGCGGTGCCGCTCGTCATCATCCCGCCCTGGATCAACAAGTTCTACGTGCTCGACCTCACGCCGGAGAAATCCTTCGTGCGCTGGGCGGTCGAGCAGGGACTGACCGTCTTCGTCGTGTCCTGGGTGAACCCCGGTCCGGAGCTCGCCGGCAAGGGCTTCGAGGACTACATGAAGGACGGGGTGCTCACCGCCTTCGACGTCACGAAGAAGGCCAGCGGCAGCGAGGAGTTGCACGCGGTGGGCTATTGTGTCGGCGGCACTATGCTGGCCGTGACGCTCGCCTGGCTGGCCGCGTCCGGCACGCAGGTCGGCCTGCGCTCGGCAACCTTCCTGACCACCCAGGTGGACTTCACCCATGCCGGCGACCTGAAAGTCTTCATCGACGAAGAGCAGGTCGCCCATCTCGAACGCAAGATGCTGGAAGCCGGCGTCATGGACGGCCGAAAAATGGCCAACGCGTTCAACATGTTGCGGGCAAATGACCTAATCTGGCCCTATGTGGTGAACAACTATCTCAAGGGGCAGGCGCCGTTCCCCTTCGACATCCTCTACTGGAACTCGGATTCCACCCGGCTGCCGGCGGCCAACCATTCCTACTACCTGCGCAATTGCTACCTCGATAACCGGCTGGCGCAGGGCAGCCTCCTGCTGGCGGGCAAGAAGCTCGACCTGAACAAGATCGACGTGCCCATGTACAGCGTGGCGACCCGCGAGGACCATATCGCCCCCGCGGCGTCGGTGTTTCTGGGCCTGCAGATGTTCGGCAATCCGGGGCGTTTCGTGCTGGCCGGCTCCGGCCACATCGCCGGCGTCATCAACCCGCCCGCGCGGGGCAAGTACCAGTACTGGACGGGCGGCCCACCTCGCGGGACACTGGAGGACTGGATCGCCGGCGCGCAGATGCATCCCGGCTCCTGGTGGCCGGACTGGTTTGCCTGGATCGCCCAGCAGGACGATACCCGCGTGCCCGCGCGCATTCCCGGCAAGGGCGCGTTCAAGCCGATCGAGGACGCACCCGGCAGCTATGTAAAGGTGAAGGCGTAGAAAGGCCCGCCGGCTCTTCGCCGGTCATCCGCACGGAGCAGCGCCGAGCGAGCATCGCAAACGGAGCGATCCCGGATCGGCGGCGGCCGTCCGGGATGCCCCCTGCCTTCACGGGAACATGGCGATCTGATCGAGCCCCAGCGTCTCGGGATAGCCGAGCACGAGGTTCATGTTCTGCACCGCCTGGCCTGAAGCGCCCTTCACCAGATTGTCGGTGGTTGAGATGACGATCACACGATCGGGCGCGCGGTCCTGCACCACGCCGATGAAGGCCATGTTGGAGCCCTTCACGAAGCGCGACTGCGGCACCTGGCCGAGCGGCAACACATGCACGAAGGGCTCGCTTTTGTAGAAGTCGGCCAGCACGCGATGCACGCCCTCGGCGCCGACGCCGGCGCCCGTCTTCAGATAGATGGTCGCGTAGATGCCGCGGCTCATCGGGATGAGATGCGGCGTGAAGGTCGGCACCACGCTGCGGCCGGCGGCCTTGGAAAACTCCTGGTCGAATTCCGCCGTGTGCCGGTGGCCGCCGACGCCATAGGCGTGCATGCCGTCCGTCACCTCGGTGTAGAGCAGGTTCTCCTTGGCCGCGCGGCCCGCCCCGGTGACGCCGCTCTTGGCGTCGATCACGATGTGCTCGGGGTCGATGGCGCCGGCTTCGATCAGCGGCACCACCGGCAGGATCGCGGTCGTTGTGTAGCAGCCGGGGTTGGCGACGAGCCGGGCCTTGCGGATGTCCTCGCGATACAGTTCGACGACGCCGTAAACGGCCTCCTGCTGCAGTTCGAGGGCCTGGTGCGGGTGGCCGTACCACTGCTCATAGGCGCCGGCGTCGCGCAGCCGGAAATCGGCGGACAGATCCACAATCTTTATGTGCGGCGCCGTCTCGAAGACCTTCTTGATGACCTGCTGCGTCGTGCCGTGCGGCAGCGCGCAGAAGGCGAGGTCTACCCCCGACCAATCCACCGCGTCGATCGTGGTCAGGGTCGGCAGGTTCAGTGGCGCGAACTGCGGAAACACCTCGGCCATGCTCTGGCCGGCCTTCCGGTCCGCCGTCAGGGCAACGATCTCCACGCGCGGGTGACGGACGAGCAGACGCACCAGTTCCGCGCCGGTGTAGCCGGAAGCCCCGAGGATGGCGATGCGTGCCTTGCTGTCGGTCATGGTGGAATATCCCGTCACGGGCGCGGAAAGTTCCGCGCGCTGTTCTGTCCGTCACGCGTTGAAACCCCGCGTCGGCGATCGCGCCATTACACCTTCTGCATGTCGCGGGAAAGACACGGAATTGCGCGCCGGACGCATGGCCGCCACGCGGCAGCGGCGGGAACAAGAAAGCGGTGCCGCCACTTGCCATGCGCGGCCCACGCGGAGACCCCCATGCTCAACCCCCTCGCCTTCTTCTCGCTCGGCATGACCATGGCCCGGCTCGGCATGGACTCGCAGGCGGTGATCGCCGAACGCCTGACGCGCCTTGCCCGCGGCGATGTCGCCGCCGGTGTCGAGGCGTCGCGCATGATGACCGAGAAGACGCTGGCCCTCGGCGAGGCCCAGGCGCGGATCGTCAGCGCCCTGATGACCGGGCGTATGGACAAGGTGGGCCCGGATATTGCGCGCCTCTATGGACGCAAGGTCCGGGCGAACCGCCGGCGGTTGCGCTGCTGATCGTTCACGTCCTGTTCACGCGGCTGACGCACCTTGGCATAATGTGGTGTAATGGAATCGCCGAGGCCACCTCCAGCGAAAGCCCGCCTGCCTTATGTCCGACCCGAACCTGTTCGATCTCCCTCCCGCCGCACCGAAGCCCGCGGCGTCCTCTCCGGCTGCGACGAAGGCCACGCGCGGCGCGGCAACCACGGCCGTGCCCGGCGAAAGCGGCTATACCGCCGCTCATATCGAGGTGCTGGAAGGACTGGAGCCAGTGCGCCGCCGGCCCGGCATGTATATTGGCGGCACGGATGAGAAGGCGCTGCATCACCTCTTCGCCGAGGTGATCGACAATTCGATGGACGAGGCGGTGGCAGGACATGCCAGCTTCATCGAAGTGGAACTGACGGCCGACGGCTTCCTCACCGTGACCGACAATGGCCGCGGCATCCCGATCGAAGAGCATCCGAAGTATCCGGGCAAGTCGGCGCTGGAGGTGATCCTCACCACGCTGCACGCGGGCGGCAAGTTCGACAGCAAGGTCTACGAGACCTCGGGCGGCCTCCACGGCGTCGGCGTCTCCGTGGTGAACGCCCTGTCCGACAAGCTTGAGGTCGAGGTGGCGCGCGGGCAGATGCTTTACCGCCAGCTCTATTCGCGCGGATTGCCGCAGGGGCCCATCCAGGAGATCGGGCGGGTACTGAACCGGCGCGGCACGCGCGTGCGCTTCCATCCGGACGCGCAGATCTTCGGCGAGGGCGCGCGCTTCAAGCCTGCCCGCGTCTTCAAGATGGCCCGCTCCAAGGCCTATCTGTTCGGCGGCGTCGAGATTCGCTGGAGTTGCGAGCCCGAGCTTGTGGCCGGCACGGAAATCCCGCCGAAGGCCGTCTTCCGCTTTCCGGGCGGTCTCAAGGACTATCTCGCCGCCGACATCGAGGGCCGCACGCTGGTCCATCCGGACATTTTCGCCGGCAAGACCTCGCGGCCCGGCGGGCACGGCTCGGCGGAATGGGCGGTCGCCTGGCTCGGCGACGCGGACGGCGCGATCTCCTCCTATTGCAACACGATCCCCACTGCCGAAGGCGGCACCCATGAGACCGGCCTGCGCGCCGTTCTGCTCAAGGGCCTGCGCGACCACGCCGAGCGCACCGGCAACACCAAGCGCGCCTCCATCATCACGGCCGACGACATTATGACGGGTTGCGCCGCGATGCTCTCGGTTTTCGTCCGCGAGCCGGAGTTCCAGGGCCAGACCAAGGAGAAACTCGCCACCGCCGAGGCGACGCGCATTGTCGAGGCGGCGTTGCGTGACCCGTTCGACCACTGGCTTGCCGGCAACCCCTCGCAGGCCAACCGCCTGCTGGAGTGGGTGATCGAGCGCGCGGACGAGCGGCTGCGCCGGCGGCAGGAAAAGGAAGTCTCCCGCAAGAGCGCGGTACGCAAGCTGCGCCTGCCGGGCAAGCTGGCGGACTGCTCCAACAATTCGGCGGCGGGTTCCGAGCTCTTCATCGTGGAGGGCGATTCGGCCGGCGGTTCGGCCAAGCAGGCGCGCGAGCGCCAGAGCCAGGCCGTCTTGCCGCTGCGCGGCAAGATCCTCAACGTCGCCAGCGCCGGGCGCGACAAGCTCGCGCAGAACCAGCAGCTCGCCGACCTCATCCAGGCGCTTGGCTGCGGCACCGGCACGCAGTATCGCGAGGAAGATCTGCGTTATGAGCGCGTGATCATTATGACGGACGCCGATGTCGACGGCGCGCACATCGCCTCGCTGCTCGTCACCTTCTTCTTCCGGCAGATGCCGAAGCTGATCGAGAACGGGCACCTCTTCCTGGCCGTGCCGCCTCTCTACCGCATCACCCAGGGCGCCAAGACCCTCTATGCGCGGGACGAGGCGCATCGTGACGAATTGCTGCGCAAGGAATTCGCCGGGCGGGGGAAAGTGGAAATCGGCCGCTTCAAGGGCCTCGGCGAAATGATGCCGGCGCAGCTCAAGGAAACGACGATGAACCGCAAGACGCGCACCCTGCTGCGCGTGACCATCGACGACGCCGAGCGCACCGCCACGGCCGACATCGTCGAGCGGCTGATGGGCAACAAGCCCGAGAGCCGCTTCGCCTTCATCTCCGAACGCGCCGCCTTCGCCGGCGAGGAGTTGCTGGATATTTAAGGGGCTTTGCCGCCAGCCGAGAGCAGGTTCCGCAGGACAGAGAAACTGCCGGTGGCGCGCCGCAACCATCGCATGATGTGACGAAGTGAGGTGGCCAACGGCTTCCCTTGATCCGAAGCCTCCGGAGACGACCCTACGCCCGGCGCTGGTTCCGGCAAGGGTGGACTGGCCACAAGCGCTGCCTCCGGCAAGACTTCGGGCGCGGCCGGCCCCTGGAATTCCTCCGGCCGGATATGATGTTTCAGCCGAATATAGGCGACGGCGACGTCGGCCGGCTCAGAACGGGATATGCGTGCCTCCCCGCAAATCTCACGATAGAGCAGAACTTGCTCGTCGAGGAACACCGACCGCTCATCACGCGTGTAGGTAAGGATCAGGTCCCAGTCGACCAGCCGCCGCAGTTCCGGGTCGAACCCCCCATAGCGGGCCACGCAGTCCCGATGATGCACGAACACACCGAGATCGATGTAGTTGCCGACCCGCAGCAGTGAGCGATCAAAGGGCTTGCCGAGATGGTGGCAGCTGCCCTGATTGTAGAACACTGCGTGGAAGCACCGGGCCTGTGGATGAGCCAGAATGCCGTCGGCAAAGGTTTCGAGGAAATGCGGCTCCACCACATTGTCGGAATCGATATAGGCAATCCAGGGATAGCGTGCCGCCGCGAGGCCGACATTGCGTGCTCGGCACACGCCCATAGGTTCCGCCAGTTCGATGAGCACCATGCGCCCTTCGGTGATCGCCTCGGCATAGCGCGCCCGCAGTTGCGCGGCGGTGCCATCGCGCGAACCGTCGTCGATGACGATCAGTTCGAAGGTTCGATGGGTCTGGACGAAGATGGACTGGATCGCCTCGTCAATGATCCAGCCCCGGTCCCGCGTCGGCAGGATGATGGAGAGCCCGATGCCTTCCCGCACAGCCGCATCAGCATTCTCCGGCCGCAGACGCCGACCTTGGCTTCGCCCCTCGTGGGCGTAATGCAGCAGGGGATCGACGTCGCCGATATCCGGGTTCGCTGCGCGGTAAGCAACGGGATCGAAGCGCGTCGATGGCGACAGCCCCTCGCGCCAACCGCGACTGATATAGTCGGCGATCGCCTCCGCGTCCCCGCTCAGATGAGGGCGCTGGCGACGGTACCAAGCTGCATCGAACCGCCCGGATTGGGAGATGATCTCGGCAGAACGATCGCCACTTTCCGCCATTCAATCTCCCGCGCGTGGAGGTCGCGCCATGTCCAGACTTTCCTAAGGGTACCGTGAATCCCCATCGCGGCAAACCGCGAGCCCGCGATTAGCGACGATCGAAGGCAATACGCGCGGCAAGGCTGAGGAAAATCACGCCCGTGAAACGCTGGAACGCGCGGGCGAAGCCGGCACGCATTGACAGCCAGCTACCGATGGCTCCGGCACAGCCGCCCACGGCGCCGTTTACCAGCATGCCGCCGAGATTGAGGATGGCGCCGAGCAACAGGAACTGCAGCAACGGCGAACCGCGCGACGGATCGACGAATTGCGGGAGGAAGGCCAGCACGAAGACGATGATCTTCGGATTGGTGAGGTTCACCACCACGGCCTGCCGGAAGGCCGCCA
>JAEZMI010000434.1 GCA_023414975.1 Pseudomonadota bacterium
CCCATGCCGGCGGTGATGAACACCATATGGGCGCCCGCGAGGTGATCGCGGATCTCGTCCAGCGCCTCTTCCGCCGCCGCGCGGCCGACTTCCGGCTGCGAGCCGGCGCCGAGACCCTCGGTGACCGCCACACCCATCTGCACGATGCGCTCGGCCTTGGAGAGGGTGAGCGCCTGCGCGTCGGTGTTGGCGACCACGAAATCGACGCCCGACAGGCCGGCCGTGATCATGTTGTTGACGGCGTTGCCGCCGGCGCCGCCGACGCCGAACACGGTGATCCGGGGACGCAGTTCGCGGATGTCAGGTACCTGCAGGTTGATGGTCATGGCTGTTGTCCCCAAACGCCGGCGGGCTCGAATCCCGTCTCGATCTCAGTGGTGCCGGTTCCGCCGGCGCGGATGTGATGAAGCACGTCAGAAGGCCTCCCGAAGCCAGTGACCGACGCGCGAGAAGTAACCGTCCGATTCCCCATGGGAGAGCCGGCGGCGACGGGCCTCGAAATGTTCGAGCCCCGCAACCTGCGGATAGACGAGAAGCCCGGTCGCGACCGCGAAGGGCGCGCCGCGCGCCGCCTCCGGCAGGCGCGAAATGCCGAGCGGGCGGCCGATGCGCACCTGCCCGCCCATCAGGCTCGCCACCATGTCGGCGAGGCCCGTGAGCTGGGCGGCGCCGCCCGTGAGGACGATGCGGCGGCCGGCGCCGGCGGCATGGCCGGAGGCGATGAGGCGGTCGCGCACCAGCTCGGTGATCTCCTCCACGCGCGGGCGGATGATCTTGAGCAGGCGCGACTTCGGAATGGCGCGCGGCAGATCGTGATGATCGTCGGCGATCGGCGGCACGGTCAGCATCTCCCGGTCATCCGCGCCGACGACGGTCACGCCGCCATGCAGGCTCTTCAGCCGCTCGGCATCGGCGAGGCGGGTCGAAAGGCCCCGCGCAACGTCGTTGGTGACGTGCTGGCCGCCGATCGCCACGCCGTCGACATGCACGCAATGGCCGTTCTCGACCACCGCGACGGTGGTGGTTCCGGCGCCGAAATCGATCAGCGTCACGCCGAGCTCGGTCTCGTCATCGGCCAGCGTCGCCAGCGCCGCCGCATAAGGCGCGGCGACCATGGCCTCGACGCCGAGATGGCAGCGCTCGATGCACAGCAGCAGGTTGCGCACCGCGGCCGCCTCCGCGGTCACGACATGCAGGTCCACCGCCAGGCGGCGGCCCAGCATGCCGCGCGGCTCGCCGATGCCGGACACGCCGTCGATGGCGTAGCCGACCGGCAGCGCATGCAGGATGGTGCGTCCCTCCGCCACCGCGAAGGTGGAGGCGGCGTCGAGCACGCGGCGAATATCGCCCTCGGCCACCGCCGGCTCGGGCAGGTCCACCTCGGCGGCGAAATGCTCGGAGGCGAGGCGCCCGCCGGCGATGGAGACCACGACGGAGGCGATCTGCGCGCCGGCCATGCGCTCGGCGGCATCGACCGCGCGGCGAATGGCGTGCTCGGCACGCTCCATGTCGATCACCGCGCCGCCCTTGATGCCGTGCGAGGAGGTGTGGCCGATGCCCAGCACGTCCACCGAATGGGTGCGCCGGCGCAGGCTCGTCGAGACATCGCGCGGCTTCAGCCGGGCGATCATGCAGACGATCTTGGAGGTGCCGATTTCCAACACGCCGACCACGCCGCTGCGGCGGGGCGCGAGGGGGCGCATCTTGGGGGCGATTTCGAAGGGCGCGCGGGGTCTCACGTGTTGCCGCCCTTCTTGGCCTTGGCCTGCGCCTTCAGCTCCGCCTGACGCGCCTCATAGGCCGCGTCCGACAGTCGCACCGACACGCGGTCGGGCAGGCGCAGATCGATGATTGTGATGTCGCGGCTGAGCAGTTGCTTGTCGCGGTCGAGCACGGCGAGTTCCTGCAGGGCGGTGGCGATGTCCTTTTCCGGCAGCCGCACGTCGATGCCGCTGCGCATCTTCAGCGTCCAGCGCCGGTCGGCGACCCGGATCGCGGCGCGCACCTGATCGCGCACGCCGGGAACGAGGCTGAGCGCCTCGACGATCTCGGTGACGTTCTTCTCCGCGCCGTCGCCGACCACGATGGGCAGGCGGATGTAGCGCGGGTCGTCGGAATAGGGGGCGATCACCGTGCCGTCACGAGCGATGACGTTGATCTTGCCGTCCTTCTGCCAGAGCGCGAAGCCCTCGCGCTCGACCACCTGGATGTCCAGCCGGTCGGGGTAGAGCTTCTGCACGGTGGCGCGCTTGATCCAGGCGAGGCCCTCAAGCCGCGTCCGCGCCGCCTCGGCGTCGAGGAACAGCAGCGAGGAGGTCGGCTTGACGCCGGCGGTGGCGAGGATGTCGCCGGGCGTGACGTGGTTCTGGCCGGAAAGGTTCACATTGGCGATTCGGAAACCGGCGAGGTTGGCGGCCGAATCGGCCATGTCGCGGGCTGTCTCGACCGCCGCCGGCATGTGTCCGCCCTGCTGGAGGCCGTAGGCGCCCGTGGCGGCGAAAAGCAGCGCCACCAGCCAGGTGCCGGCGCCGGCGCTCAGCGCGCGGGAGGCGGAGAGGCCGACGAAGAAGCGCCGCCCGCCGATGATCGCGCGGTCGATGATCCGCACCCGGCCGCGCTCGATGGCCGGAGCGGCGGACGCACGCGCGGAAGCCCGGCCATCGCTGCCGTTCCGCCTCGTCTCAACCTTGGCCGCGCCGTTCCGCCCGGCCCCGGCAGGCTTCTGCCTGGGGGTCAGCGGTTGAGCGAAGCGTCCTCCACCATCCATCGTACAAGCTCACCGAACGAATGGCCCGCATGGGCTGCCAGTTCGGGCACGAGAGAGGTCTCGGTCATTCCGGGTTGGGTGTTGACCTCCAGACAGAACAGACCGGATTCGTCCCCGGTCCGGTCGTCATAGCGGAAGTCGGCACTGCTGATGCCCCGACAGCCGAGCGCCTCATGCGCCCTGACCGCTAGCATCCGTACCTTTTGGTAAATATTCGGTAAAATTCGCGCGGGAAGAATGTGAACGGATCCGCCCGGAGCGTATTTTGCCTCGTAATCATAGAACTTTACGGTGGATTGAATTTCGATGACGTCGAGCGCCTCACCGCCCATCACGGCGCAGGTGAGCTCCAATCCCGGGATGTAGGGCTCGGCCAGAAGCAGTTCGCCATGCGGCCAATCGGGCCGATTCAGCTCCTGCGGCGGGTGCTCCTGATCTTCCTTCACGATGAACACGCCGACCGATGAGCCCTCGCGCACCGGCTTCAGCACATAGGGACGCTCCAGCACATGCGCCCTGGCGGCGTCGGCGCGGCGCACGAGGCGCCCGCCCGGCACGGGCACGCCATGGGCGGCGAGCACGATCTTCGCCTGCGCCTTGTCCATGGCGAGCGCCGAGGCGAGGACGCCCGAATGGGTGTAGGGGATGCCGAGGATTTCCAGCAGGCCCTGGATCGTCCCGTCCTCGCCGAACGGGCCGTGCAGCGCGTTCAGCACCACATCCGGCTTGAGCGCGGTCAGCACCTGCGCGATGTCGCGCCCGACATCGACGCGTGAGACGCGGTAGCCGACGCTTTCGGCCGCCTTCGCACAGGCCTCACCCGAGCGCAGCGACACCTCGCGCTCCGCCGACCAGCCGCCCAGAAGGACAGCGACGTGCTTGGACATGGACTTCTCCTCGCGCCGTTAAGGCGTCAATCTCGGCCGCCCGGTCAGGCCGGAATGCCGATCCGTTTGATTTCCCAGTCCAGCTCGACGCCGGACTGCGCCTTCACGCGCCGGCGCACTTCCTCGCCGAGGCCTTCGATGTCGGCGGCGCGCGCGCCACCGGCGTTGATCAGGAAATTGCAATGCATGTGCGAGACTTCGGCGCCCCCGACGCGCAGGCCGCGGCAGCCGGCCGCGTCGACCAGCTGCCAGGCCTTGTGGCCCGGCGGGTTCTTGAAGGTCGATCCGCCCGTCCGCTCGCGAATCGGCTGGGAGGCCTCGCGCGCCGCGGTGATCCGGTCCATCTCGGCGAGGATGGTCGCGGGGTCGCCGGGCCGGCCCTGATAGAGCGCGCTGGTGAAGATGAAGTCCGCCGGCGCGCCGGAATGGCGGTAGCTGAAGCCGAAATCGGCATTGGCCAGCACATGGATGTTGCCGGCCCGGTCCACCGCGCGCGCCTCGATGAGGCAATCGCGCGTTTCGCCGCCATGGGCACCGGCGTTCATGCGCAGCGCCCCGCCCAGCCCGCCGGGAATGCCCCGATAGAAGGCGAGGCCGTCTATTCCCGCATCGGCGGCCGCACGGGCGAGCTTCACATCCGGCACCGCGGTGCCGGCGCGCAGGCGATGGCCCGCCTCGACGGCGATGTCGTTGAAGCCGCGCCCCAGCCGGACGACCACGCCCGGCACCCCGCCATCGCGCACGATGAGGTTCGAGCCGAGCCCGATGACGGTAACGGGGATTTCCGCCGGAAGGCGGCCGAGGAAGTAGGCGAGGTCCGCCTCGTCCGCCGGCGTGAACAGGATTTGCGCCGGCCCGCCGACACGGAACCAGGTGAGTTCCGCCAGAGGCTGGTTGGCGATCAGCCGCCCGCGCAGCTCCGGCAGGCGGTCGGCGAGGTCGGCGGTGATGTCGGGGAAGTTCATTGTGCGGGGATCACCCAAGGCAGCGACATTCATACGCCGGCCTCGTAACGGGTCAGCATTGCGAGAATGGCATCATCAAGCGCATCGAGTTCGTTCTCGTAGATGTTCCAGAGCAACTCGGCGTCGAGCTTGTGATAGGCGTTCCTGATATGATTGCCGAGGTCGGCAATCTTCCAAGGAATGCGATCGGCGCTTGCCTCTTTCCACTCAGGTGGAACGTGGCGCGAAGCTTCGCTTAGGATTTCGAGGAACCTCTCGAAGGCGGCACGCGTCACCGCATCTCCATACATCGTCTCGAAGGAGCGCCCATCCAACAGCTCACGGATATTGTCGATGGACGCCTTCATGTCCCGAAGCCGGAAGATTGCACGCTCGTCCATCAGAAAATCTCGATGGCGTCGCGTTCAAGGGTGCGCCTGAAGCCTTCATCGAGGCTGCGGCGCATAAAAATATTGGCCGGCAGGCCGGTCTCGGACTCGATTTCCTGTGCGACGCCGACCAGGTCGATCAGCGAGAATTTCCGGCCGGGCTCCACGTCGATAGCGACATCGATGTCGCTCGTGCGGTGATGGTCCCCACGGGCGCGCGAGCCAAACAGGGCAAGCCGGGTCACGCCCTCAGCCTGCAGGCGCGGCTGCAGCGCGAGAAGAGACTGGATGAGCTGGTCGCGCGAGAGGTCCATGGTCGTGAAGTCTAGCATGACTTGCCCGCCCCCGGCCCCGCCTCAAGCTGGCCCGGCAGGGCATAGGCCCATTGGGTGATGTTGCCGGCGCCGAGGCAGACGACGTAATCGCCGGGCCGTGCCAGGCCCTTGACGATCCCCGCGAGCGCGTCCGGGCTCTCCAGTGCCATCACCGAGCGGTGCCCGCGCGCGCGCAGCGCCTCGACCAGATGGTCGCGGTCGATGCCGGGGATCGGCGTCTCGCCTGCCGCGTAGACATCCGCGACGATGACATGGTTGGCGTCGTTGAAACAGGTGGCGAACTGGTCGAACAGCGATTGCAGGCGGGTGTAGCGATGGGGCTGCACGACCGCGATCACCTGCGATTCGGTGGAGGCGCGGGCGGCGCGCAGCACGGCGGCGATCTCCACCGGATGGTGGCCGTAATCGTCGAAGATGGACACACCGTCCACCTCACCGGTACGCGTGAAGCGCCGTTTCACCCCGCCGAAACCGGCCAGAGCGGTGCGGATCTGCTCGTCGCTCGCGCCGAGTTCGCGCGCCACCGCGATCGCCGCCGTGGCGTTCAGCGCATTGTGCCGGCCCGGCATGGGCAGCACGAGGTCGCGCAGTTCGTGCACGGTCCGGCCGGTGCGGTCGCGGAAAACCACGCCGAAGCGGCACACCCCGCCACGCAGGTCGAGATCGATAAGCCGCGCATCCGCCTGGGGATTTTCGCCATAGGTGATGACGCGGCGGTCTTCCACATGGCCGACGAGGTCCTGCACCACCGGATGATCGGTGCACATGACCGCGAAGCCGTAGAAGGGCAGGTTGTCGATGAAGCTGCGGAACGCCGCCTGCACCGCCTCGAAGGTCTTGAAGTGGTCGAGATGCTCGGGGTCGATATTGGTGACGATGGCCACTTCGACCGGCAGCTTCAGGAACGTCCCGTCGCTCTCATCGGCCTCCACCACCATCCACTCGCCATCCCCCAACCGCGCATTGGTGCCGTAGGCGTTGATGATGCCGCCATTGATGACGGTCGGGTCGAAGCCGCCGGCGTCGAGCAGCGTGGCGACGAGCGAGGTCGTGGTGGTCTTGCCGTGGGTGCCGGCGATGGCGACGCAGCTCTTGAGGCGCATCAGCTCGGCGAGCATCTCGGCGCGGCGCACCACCGGCAGCCGCTTGGCGCGGGCCGCGACCAGCTCGGGATTGTCGCGCTTGATGGCGGAGGAGACGACGAGCACTTCCGCCCCCTCGATATTGCCGCCCGCATGGCCGATCAGCACCTTGATGCCCTTCTCGACGAGGCGCTTCACATTGGCGCTCTCGGCGACGTCGGAGCCCTGCACGGTATAACCGAGATTATGCAGCACCTCGGCGATGCCGCTCATGCCGATGCCGCCGATGCCGACGAAATGAATGGGGCCGAGTGAGAGCGGGAGTTTCATGGATTCGTCCTTCGGTCCGCGTATCCCGGAGATGCGGGCGCAACGTCGAGGCGCGCAGGAATAGACGAGGCGCCGTGCCGCGTCACCCCGACCATGGCGGGCCGCCCAGCCACGGGGTCAAACCTTCAGGCCGGCGGTGCGGATGACGAGCTCCGCGAGCCGCGCCGTCGCGTCCGCCCGGCCCATGGCCTGCGCGTGCCGGGCCATGCCGGCGAGTTGCTGCGGATTGCCCATCAGCGAGGCCAGCGATTCGGCGAACGTCTCCGGAGTGAAGCTGCTCTGGCGCGTCAGCACCGCGCCGCCGCCCTTGGTCAGCGCCGTGGCATTCGCGAGCTGATCCTGATCGATGGCGCCGGGAAGGGGGACGAGAATGGACGGACGGCCGATGACGCACAGCTCCGCGATCGTCGAAGCGCCGGCGCGGGCAATCACCAGATGCGCGTTGCTCATCCGCGCCGGAAGGTCGCGGAAGAACGGCGCGACCTCCGCCTGGACAGCCTTCGTCGCATAGATCGCGCGCACGGCGTCGCCGTCTTCCGGCCGCGCCTGCTGGCTGATGCGCAGCCGCTCGCGCAAGGCGGGCGGAAGCTGCGCGACCGCATGGGGAACGATGTCGCTCATGATCCGCGCGCCCTGGCTGCCGCCGAAGACGAGCAGGTCGAACGGCCCGTCCTGCGCCGGTGGCTCATAGGGTCGCGCCGCCGCGATCACCGCGGGGCGCACCGGGTTGCCGGTGTGCCGTGCCTTGGCGGCGAGGTCGAGTCTGGCGCTGAAGATGTCGGGGTAGCCTGTGGCGATCGCCGTCACGCGGGGGGCGAGCATCGCATTGGCCCGGCCCAGCACCGCGTTGGCCTCATGGATGATGGTCGGACGACCGGCGAAGCGCGCCGCGAGCAAAGGCGGCACGGTGGGATAGCCGCCGAAGCCGACAACCGCAGCCGGTTTCAGTTCCTTCATGAGGGCGTAGCCCTTGAGCACGCCGCGGGCGAGAGCGAGCCCGGTCCTGGCGAGCGCCAGCGGCGAGCGCCCGCGTACCGTATCGGCCGGCAGCACATGCAGCCGCCGCGCGGGGAAGCCGTCGGCATAGCGCGCCGCCCGCTCGTCGGTGGCGAGATCGACGTCGATACCGTACGCGGTGAGCGCATCGGCCAGCGCCTCGGCGGGAAACAGGTGACCGCCCGTGCCGCCGGCCGCCAGCAGAACCAGCGGCTTACGCGTCATCGCCGGACGGGGGGAGCGCACGGAAGCGTCGTTCATGCCGGTCGCGCCGCCGGGCCGTTGGGGGTTCCGAGCCGGGTGCCCAGCCGCTCCAGCTCCGCCAGCGTCGCGGTACGGGGCCGCCGGCGGGTCAGCGCCAGCAGCATGCCCATGCCATAGGCGAGCGACAGCAGCGAGGAGCCACCATAGGAGACGAAGGGCAGCGTCATGCCCTTGGCCGGCATCATGTGCAGGTTCACCATCATGTTGATGCAGGACTGCAGCCCGAACAGCATGGTCAGCCCGGAGATGGCGAAGCGCACGAACGGGTCTTCGTCATGCATGGCGCGGGTCAGCGCGCGCAGCACGATGAAGGCGAAAAGGCCGGCGATCATCATGCACAGGACGGCGCCGAACTCCTCGCCGGCGACGGCGAAGATGAAGTCGGTGTGGCCATCCGGCAGGATCTTCTTGTAGGTCCCCTCACCCGGCCCCTGGCCGAGCCAGCCACCATTGAGGAAACTGTCGGTGGCGATGTCGATCTGGTAGGTGTCGCCCGAATCCGGGTCGAGGAAGCGGTCGATACGCTTCGTGACATGCGGCACCAGCGTATAGGCGACGAACAGGCCGAAGGCGCCGACGCCGCCGAGGCCAATCACCCAGATCATCCGCAATCCCGCCAGGAAGAACAGGCCGCCCCACACCAGCGAGACCAGCATGGTCTGGCCGAAGTCCGGCTGCATCACCAGCGGTGTCACCACGATGCCGAGCAGGCCGATGGCGAGGAACTGGCCGGGCATTTCCGGGCGCCGCACGCTCTCCGAAAACAGCCAGGCGGCGATGATGACGAAGCTCGGCTTGAGGAATTCCGAGGGCTGCACGGTGATGCTGGCGATGTTCAGCCAGCGGCGGGCGCCTTTCACCTCCGGACCGATCACCAGTGTGGCGCAGACCAGCGCGAGAAAGAGGAAGAACAGCACCAGCGACAGCCGGCGGATGTTGCGCGGCGAGAGAAAGGAGGTCCCCACCAGCACGATGAGCGCCGGCACCAGGAACATCACCTGCCGGTTCACGAAGTGAAACGGATCGGCGATGCCGAGGCGCGCGGCCACCGGCGGGCTGGCGGCCAGCGCCAGAACGATGCCGATCACCATGAGAGCGGCCAGCGCACCCAGCAGCAGGCGATCGATGGTCCACCACCATTCGCCCACCACCGTCCGTTCGGCACGCGAGATCATGTGACGCTACTCCGGAGCAAAACTCCCCGGACTATCGGACGATTAAGGTTGACGGAGGTTTAATGCCCGGACCCGACGGGCGGTCGATCCCTCGAAAAGTCCGTCACAGGGCCGCGACGAGGGTGCGGAAGGCGTCGCCCCGGACCTCGAAATTGCGGAACTGGTCGAAGCTGGCGCAGGCGGGCGAGAGCAGCACCACCGCGTGGTCGAGACCCGCCGCCGCGGCATCCCGCGCGGCGCTGGCGACCGCGACCTCCAGCGTGCCGCTCATCTCATGGGGAACGCCATCCCCAAGCGTCGCCGCGAAGTCCGGCGCCGCGACGCCGATCAGATAAGCCTTCCGCACGCGGGGAAAGAGCGGGGCGAGCGGGGCGATGCCACCCTCCTTCGGCTTGCCGCCGGCGATCCAGAAGATGTTCTCGAAGGACACCAGGGCGCGCTCGGCGGCATCCGCGTTGGTCGCCTTGGAATCGTTGACGAACAGCACCGGGCCGATCGTGCGCACCTGTTCCATGCGGTGGGCGAGACCGGGAAAGCTCTTGATGCCCACCGCGATCACCTCCGGCGCGAGGCCCAGCGCACGGGCGCTGGCGAAGGCGGCGGCGGCGTTCTGCGCGTTGTGGCTGCCGCGCAGCGAGCCGATGCCGGCCAGCGGCAGGGTGAACACGGTGCGCCCGCCTTCCGCCACCACGAGATCGGTGCCGTCGAGATAGATGCCATCCTCCAGCCTTTCGAGCACGGAGATGCGCACGACACCCTTTCCGGCCGCCGCCACGCGGTCGGCGATGGCGCGGCACCACGGGTCGTCGACGCCGATCACCGCCGTGCCGCCCGCCTCCACCTGCGCCACCAGCCGTTCCTTGACGGCGGCGTAGTGCTCCATCGTGCCGTGCCGGTCGAGATGATCCGGCGAGAGGTTGAGCACGACGCCCACCGCCGGGTCGAGGCTGGGGGCGAGGTCGATCTGGTAGGAGGAGCACTCGATCACATAGACCCGCCCCAGCTTGGGCGGTTCCAGACCGAGAATGGCCGGGCCGAAATTGCCGCCGATCTGCACGTCGCGCCCGCCGACCTTCATCAGATGCGCCAGCAGCGCCGTGGTGGTGGACTTGCCGTTGGTGCCGGTGATCGCCGCGAAGGGGGCGCGGCGCGTGGCGAGGCGCCGTTCGCGGCAAAACAGCTCGATGTCGCCGATCACCTCGACACCCGCGCCCTGCGCCAGCTTCACGCCCCAGTGAGGCTCGGGATGGGTGAGCGGCACGCCGGGCGCCAGCACCAGCGCGGCGATGTCGCGCCACTCCAGTTGCCGGAGGTCGCCGGTGGGAATGCCCTCCGCCGCGGCTTTCTCCACCGAGGCCGGCGAATCGTCGAAGGCCGTCACCCGCGCCCCGCCGGCGATCAGCGCGCGGGCGGTGGCAAGGCCGGAGCCGCCCAGGCCGAACAGCGCGACCGCACGGTCTTTGAACGATGTCACGGGAATCATGGGACAACCTCGGCTGGCGCGCGCGACCCGGCGCGCCCCTTCGCTAGCGCATTTCCCCGGCTGATGAAATGATCGCCCGCCTGCCGGCGACACAAAGGATGACGATGACGACGCCCAGCCGCGCCCCTGCCCTTCTGCCCCTCGGCTCGACGCTGAAGGTGCTGCGCCCGCACCCCAACATCCTCGCCTTCTATGACGGGCGCATCGCCGGCGCCCGCGCCTGGTCGGCCGCGCCGAACTGGCTGGACGACGGCGCCTATGCGCTCGGCGTGTGCGTCTACGCCATCGTCGAGGGGAGCGAAGCGCTGCTCTACGACACCCATATCTCGCTCACCCACGCCCGGCTGATGCGCGAGACGCTGGAGCGCGAGGGCGTGACCTCGATCCGCGTCGTGCTCAGCCACTGGCATGACGACCATGTCGCCGGCAACGCGGTGTTCGCCGATTGCGAGATCATCGCGCTGGACCGGACGGAAGCCGCGCTCGCGCAGCACCGCGCGGCGCTGGAAGCCGGCGACCCGCCGATCCGCCCGCTGGTCATGCCCAACCGGATCATCACCGGCCCGACCGAGCTTTCCGTCGGCACGCTCCGCGTGAAGCTGGAGCCGGCGGAGATCCACAGCCATGACGGGCTGATCCTGCTGCTGCCCGACGAATTCATCATGCTCGCCGGCGACACGCTGGAGGAGCCGATCACCTATGTCGCCGAGCCCGAGCGGCTGGCCGTGCATGTGGAGGAGCTGAAGCGCGTGCGCGGCTGGGGCTACAAGCGCCTCCTGCCCAATCACGGCGCGCCGGATGTGATCGCGGCCGGCGGCTACGGCCCCTCGCTGATCGACGCCACCCTCCGCTATGTGCAGAAGCTGCTGCGCACGCGTTCGGTGATGTCCCTCGCCGACCAGGACCTCAGCACCTTCATCGCCGAGGACATCGCCGCCGGGCATCTCAGCTATTTCGCGGCCTATGAGGAGGTGCACGCCAACAATGTGAAGAAGGTGCTGGCCTTGCCCTGACCGCGCGTCGTCTCGCGGGGCTTCCTTAAGAGCGGCCGTGTCCCGGATGCTCGAAGCGTCAGCGCAGAGCGAGCCGGGACCCAGCGGAAGAGTCTTTGGCCGAAGAGTCTCCCCTGGACCC
>JAEZMI010000436.1 GCA_023414975.1 Pseudomonadota bacterium
CGCCAGGGCTGGGAGGCGAGATAGCGTACGGCGCCGGTACGGATTCCCGCCTCTTCCATGGTCTCGCGCCGCACGTCCTGCTCGAAGGTTTCCCCCGGCTCGACGAAGCCCGCGAGGCACGACCACATGCCCGGCGCGAAGTGGGCGGAGCGGCCGAGCAGGCACGCCTCGCCATGCACCACGAGCATGATGACGACGGGATCGGTGCGCGGAAAATGCTGGGCGCCGCACTGCCGGCACTCCCGCCGCCAGCCGCCCTCGGCCACCTCCAGTGTGTGGCCGCAATTGGAACAGAAGCGGCGCCGCGCATGCCAGGCGAGCATCGCCTTGGCGCAGGCCAGTTCGCCGAGCTGGTCGGCCGGCACCAGTTCCTGCACCGCGAGGCTGCGCAGATCGGTGACGAGAAGGTCCTCCCGCGCGGTGAGCTGCCCGAGCGCGGCGGCGTGCAGGGGCAGCACGACATGCGGCACCCCGTCGGCAAGGCCGAGAAGGCACGCCTCGCCGAGCCGCCCGCCGAGGGAGATGGCCTGGTCGAGGCCGAACAGCGCGTCATGTGCCGCCCCGCCCCCGGCGGCGGGGCGCCGCAGCACGATGCTCTCGCCGGAGATCAGGCAGGCGCGGGCGCGCTCATCGCGCAGCATGTCCGCCGCCTGGCTGCGCCGCTCGCTGGCGCGGTCGAGCCGGTTGCCGACATAGCCGAGATGCGGCCAGATGCCGAGCGGGTGCGTCGCCATCAGGCACACCCCAGGGCCTGGCGCAGCCTGCCCGCCAGCATCATGGCCTGGGGCGCCGCGTAATCCCGGCGGGAACCCGCGCCCCAGACCGGCCCCGGCCAGGCCGCGTCCGTCGCGGTGCGGGCGATGACATGGATGTGGAGCTGGCGGACCATGTTGCCGAGGGCGGCGACGTTCAGCTTCTCGCAGGCGGTCGCCGCCTTCAGCACCCGGCTCGCCGCGTCGATTTCTTCGGTGAGCTGCGCCCGCGCCGGTCCGTCGAGGTCGATCAGTTCGGCAAGGTCGGGGCGGCGCGGCACGAGGATGAGCCAGGGAAACCGGGCATCGTTCATCAGCCGCACGGTGCACAGGGCGAGATCGCCCACCGGGAACGTGTCGGCCTCCAGCCGCGGATCGAGCCGGAACATGGCTGCCTCGCTCATTTCCTCGCCCCCCGCTGCTCGTGCCGGCGCGCCGTGCCGGCCGGCGACCTATAGCGCCGGCGCGGCGGCAATGCCACGCGGAAAGGACGAGCTGTGGTATTGAAGCCGGGCTTCGTCCCGCGCAAAGCCGCCGAATCGGCGGCCGCCCGCAATCGACCCGCGTTACCATCAAAGGCCCGGCCATGAGCGAACTGCGCACCCTCTACCCCGCCATCGAGCCCTTCGAGAGCGGGATGCTCGATGTGGGCGACGGACATTCGATCTATTACGAGCGCGTCGGCACCAAAGGCGGCAAGCCGGCGGTCTTCCTGCATGGCGGCCCGGGCGCCGGCATCTCGCCGGACTACCGGCGGCTGTTCGATCCGGCCCGCTACGAGGTGGTGCTCTTCGACCAGCGCGGCTGCGGACGCTCCGTCCCCTATGCCGACCTCACCAACAACACGACCTGGCACCTCGTGGCCGATATCGAGCGGCTGCGGGAGAAATTCGGCTTCGACAAGTGGCAGGTCTTCGGCGGTTCCTGGGGGTCGACGCTGGCGCTGGCCTATGCCGAAACCCACCCGGAACGCGTCGCCGAGCTTATCGTGCGCGGCATCTACACGGTCACGCGCCCCGAGATCGACTGGTACTACCGCTTCGGCGTCTCTGAGATGTTCCCCGACAAGTGGGAGCGCTTCCTCGCGCCGCTGAAGACCGAGGCCGAGCGGGCCGACCCGGTCCGCGCCTACCGCGCCCTGCTCACCGGCGAGGACGAGGCCGTGAGGATCGAGGCGGCGAAGGCGTGGGCGATCTGGGAGGGCGAGACCATCACCCTGCTGCCCAACCCGGCCTTCACCGCGCCCTGGCATGACGGGCATTTCGCCCTCGCCTTCTCGCGCATCGAGAACCACTATTTCTTCCACGACGCCTGGCTGGAAGACCGTCAGCTCCTCAACAATGCGCACAAGCTCGCCGGCATTCCCGGCGTGATCGTGCATGGCCGCTACGACATGCCCTGCCCCGCCCGCTATGCCTGGGAGCTGCACAAGGCCTGGCCGGACGCCGAGTTCCACCTCATCGAAGGGGCCGGCCATGCCTATTGCGAGCCCGGCATCCTCGACCGGCTGATCCGGGCGACGGACCAGTTCGCGGGGTGAACGGGCCTCGGGCGGCGGAGGCCTTGCATCGCGGCCTCATCTGCCCGATATAGGCGCCGGGAGGTTGGCGGTGGACGAGCCACTCGCCAACCGGGTCAGGTCCGGAAGGAAGCAGCCCCAACGAGCCCGGTCTCGGGTCTCTGTCCAGCCTCCCACCCTTGCCCCCAGCTGGGGCCGCGGCCCTTGATGGCCTTGAACATCGACGGCGGGGGGATACGCTGCCGCCGTAACGGGCCGAAGGTCCGACCGGGCGAAGCCGCACCGATTTTTCCCCATCCCCGTGCCGCCCCGGTTGCCCTATGCGCACCCCGCGATGATATGAAGGGGCCAGCAGCGAGGGACCATGAGCGCGGACAACCCCGATCTTCCGGCGACTGACGATGCCGATGCGTCTCCCGGTTTCGACATGGGCGATGCTCCCGCCCCGCGCGGGGCCGTGACACCCTATCGCGTGCTCGCCCGCAAATACCGGCCGCAGACCTTCGCCGACCTGATCGGCCAGGAAGCGATGGTCCGCACGCTGAAGAACGCCTTCGCCTCCGGCCGCATCGCGCAGGCCTACATTCTCACCGGCGTGCGCGGGGTCGGCAAGACGACCACCGCCCGCATCCTCGCCCGCGCCCTCAATTATGAGCCCGCGGACGGGCCGGCCGGGGGCGGCGCACCGACGCTCGACATGCCCGTGCTCGGCCGGCACTGCCGCGACATCATCGAAAGCCGGCATGTTGACGTGCAGGAAATGGACGCCGCGTCCAATACCGGCATCGGCGATATCCGCGAGATCATCGAGGCGGCCCGCTACAAGCCGGTGCTCGCCCGCTACAAGGTCTTCATCATCGACGAAGTCCACATGCTCTCCACCGCCGCCTTCAACGGCCTGTTGAAGACGCTGGAAGAGCCGCCGGAGCATGTGAAGTTCATCTTCGCCACCACCGAAATCCGCAAGGTGCCGGTCACGGTGCTCTCGCGCACGCAGCGCTTCGATCTGCGCCGCGTCGATGCCGGGACGATGGCGCGCCATTTGCGGGCGATCTGCGACGCGGAAGAGGTGGGCATCGACGTGGAGGCGCTGAGTCTCGTCGCCCGCGCGGCGGAAGGCTCGGTGCGCGACGCGCTCTCGCTGCTCGACCAGGCGATCGCCCATGCCGGAGGCAGCGTGCATGGCGAGCAGGTGCGCGCCTTGCTCGGTCTCGCCGATCGCGGACGGGTGATCGACCTGTTCGAGGCGCTGATGAAGGGCGATATCGGGCAGGCGCTGACCGAACTGCGCGAGCAATATGACAGCGGCGCCGACCCGGCCGTGGTCATCACCGATCTCGCCGAGTTCACCCATCTCGTCACCAAGCTGAAGATCCTGCCGCAAACCGCGGACGACCCCTCCCTGGTGGAGGCCGAGCGCACGCGCGGGCGGGATTTCGCCAACGGTCTGTCGATGCGGGTGCTCTCGCGCGCCTGGCAGATGCTCAATCGCGGGCTCGCCGAGGTCCAGCAGGCGGCAAAGCCCATGCAGGCGGCGGAAATGGTGCTGGTGCGCCTCGCCTATGCGAGCGACCTGCCGACCCCCGACGAGGCCCTGCGCCGCCTGCGCGACGGCATGGAGGATGCACCCGCCCGCCCGCCCGCCGGCGGTGGCGGTGCCTCGGGCGGAGGCGCGGGCAATGGAGGCTCGGCGGCCACGGCCCTGGCGCAGCCACGCTTCGCTGCCCCCAGCGCGGCGCCGGCCCCGGTCTCAGTCCCCCTCTCGGCCCCCACGGCGTCGAGCCACCTGTCGCTGGCCGCGCGCGGCACGCCGCAGCCTGCGGCGCGGCCCGAAGCGAGGCCGGGTGTCGCGGTGAACACCTTCGCCGACCTCGTCGCCCTCGCGACGCAGAAGCGCGACCTGAAATCCAAGTTCGCGCTGGAAAATCAGGTCCGCCCCGTCTCGTTCGAGGACGGCAAGCTGGAGTTCTCCCTCGCCCCCGGCGCCTCCATGGCGCTGGTGCAGGAGCTTCAGACCAGGATTTCCGAATGGACCGGCAAGCGCTGGCTGGTCGCCCTCTCGCGCGAGGAGGGCGAGCCGACCTTGGCCGAGCAGGCCAAGTCCGCGCGCGAGACCCTGCTGACGGACGTACGCGCCGATCCGCTGGTGGCGGCCGTTCTCGCGCGCTTTCCCGGCGCTTCGGTCGTGGACGTGCGCACGCAGGCGGTCGATGACGGCCCCCCGCCCGGCACGCTCGACGAGTACGAGATGATGGCCGCCCGCGACGATGCCGGGCCCGACGACGATTTCGATTTCTGACGATGATCTTGCAGCTTAAAGGGAGCCGCGCATGAAAGACCTTCTCGGCATGATGTCCAAGGTGAAGGAGATGCAGGCCCGCATGGAACAGATGCAGGCCGAGCTGGAAACCGTGGAGGTCGACGGCGCGGCAGGTGGTGGCATGGTCACGGTCCGGCTCACCGCCAAGGGCGCCCTGAAGGCGATCCGCATCGATCCCAGCCTCTTGAATCCCGACGAGGCCGAAATCCTGGAAGACCTCATCGTCGCCGCCCATGCCGAGGCGCGCGCCAAGGCCGACCGTCTGGTTCAGGAGAAGACGCAGGCACTGACCGCCGGCCTGCCCATCCCGCCGGGCATGAAGCTGTTCTGAGGCCGCGGCACCGGCATCCCGGCGCCCCCTCGTCTCTCCTCGCGCGGGACCGCCGGACCCCTCATCGGCTTGTCGCCCGCGCCACGAGCGCCATCACCGCCTCGGCGATCTCGCCGGCGCGGGGCGCGAGCGGCCCGTCGAGGCGGCCGTAAAGCGCGAACACCGCCGGCTGCACGACGCAACCCAGCGCCATGGCGGCGGTGAGCGTCGCCCGCTCGCCCGAGAGCCCCGTCCCGCGCATCAGCCGCGCCACCGCCTCCACGACATTGCCGTCCGGCGTGTCCGGCACGTAGCGCAAATGGTCGTGCTGATGGATGAGCAGATAGGCGAACAGCGCCGGCTCGGCATCGAACAGGCGGCAGGCGAGGCCGACAACCCTCCCGACCTTCTCCGCAAGCGGCCCGCCCGCCGCGTCCGCGGCGCCGATGTCGCGGGCCAGTGCGGCATAGCGCGAGAGGAAAAGCTCGCGCGCCAGTTGCTCCTTCGACGGGAAATGCCGGTAGAGCGCGCCTTCCGAAAGCCCCGCCGCCTGGGCGATGTCGCGCACGGAGGTGCCGTCGACCCCCTTGGCCGCGAACAGGGCCAGTGCCTCCGCCTCGATCCGGGCGCGTGTTTCCGTGCCGTCCCGCCCGCGCCGGGGCGCCGTCCGGCCGGGACGCGAGCGCGAGACAGGGGCGCCGGGAAGACTCATTCCGCTCCTCCCGCCGCACCGGCCGTGACGTTCCGGGCGGCGATCATTTCAAGCGCCATCACCCGCGCCCTGGTGAAGTCCACCTTGCCGCTGCCCAACAGCGGCAGGCTGTCGAGCGGCAGTATCTCCGCCGGGATCATCAGCTCGGTCACGCCAATCTCGCGCCCATGCGCCTGCAGCGCCGCGCGGGTGAGATCGGTCGCGGTGGTGAGCAGCAGGATGCGCTCGCCGCGCTTGGCATCGGGAATGGCGACCGCGACGTGCTCGGCATCCGGCCGCAGCGCCGCGACCATGGCGTCGATGGCGGCCAGCGAGATCATCTCGCCGGCGATCTTGGCGAAGCGCTTGACGCGGCCGCGAATGGCGACGAAGCCCTCCTCGTCCACGGCGACGATGTCGCCGGTGTCGTACCACCCCTCCTCCGGCGGCTCGAGCACGCCCGGCGCCTCGGCGCGGATATAGCCGAGCATGACATTCGGCCCCCGAACGCGCAGGCGGCCGCCGACCTCGATGCCGCTCATCGGCTCCAGAACGTGATCGATTCCGGGCAGCAGACGCCCAACCGTGCCGGCGCGGTTGAACATCGGGGTGTTCACCGCCAGCACGGGGGAGCATTCGGTGACGCCGTACCCTTCGAGGATGCGGTGGCCGAACTTCTCCATCCAGACCCGCCGCGTCTCCGCCTTCACGGGCTCGGCACCGGCCACCACGAAGCGCAGCGAACGGAAGTCGTAAGGGTTCGCCGTGCGGGCATAGCCCATGAGGAAAGTGTCGGTGCCCACAATGGCGGTCGCATTGGTGGCGTACACCAGTTCCGGAATGATCCGGTAATGCAGCGGCGAGGGATAGAGGTAGGTCTTGAGGCCGGACACCATCGGCAGGATCAGCCCGCCGGTGAGGCCAAAGGAGTGAAACACCGGCAGGACATTGAACATGATGTCCGCCGGCGAGAAGTCGATCCGGGCCGACACCTGCGCGACATTGGTCAATATGTTGCGGTGGGAGAGCACGACCCCCTTCGGGCTGCCCTCGGAGCCCGAGGTGAACAGGATGAAGGCCGGCGAATCCGGCGGGGCCGGCGTCGGATCCGGCAGCGGCAGCATCGCCTTGAGCTTGTCGGTACCGGTCACGGCCGCGCGCAGATCCTCGGTGAGCATGATCCGCACATGTTTGGAAAGTTCGGCGACCTCGGCCTCCAGGCGCGCTTTCTCGATAAACGCCTGCGAGGCGACGACCATCTTCACCTGCGCCGCCTTGCAGGCGGCGACGAGGTTCACGGCGCCGGCCGTGTAGTTCAGCATCACCGGCACGCGGCCATGGCGTGACAGACCCATCAGCACCACGGCGATGCCAGCCGCATTGGGTAGAAGCACGCCCACCCGCTCCTCCGGCTGGGTCAGGTCGGCGAGCTTGCCGCCGAGAATGCGCGCTCCAAGCAGAAGCTTGCGATAGGTGAGCGCGGTGCCGAGGGGGTCTTCGACCACGAGGCGCCCCATGCCCAGCCGCACGCCAGCCTCCTTGACCGCCTGATAGATGGTCTGGTCGGTATGCGAGGTCTCGAAGACAAGGTCCGACATGATGTCGTAGAGCGCCGCTCCCGCCGCGCGCCGCCGCTTGCGGCCGAACAGCTCCGGGTCGAGTTCGATGCGCTGTGGCGGCAGGATCGTGACGCGCACTTTGGGGAACAGGCGCTTGCGTGTCTGGTCCGGGGTAAGCCGGGAAAAATAGGTCTGCTCCAGCCCCTCGATGCGTACCGGTACGACGGGTGCCCGCGCCTTGTCGGCGACCAGCGCGGAACCGTCATATATCTTCATGATGGAGCCGGTGACGGTGATGCGCCCTTCCGGGAAAATCACCAGCCGCTCGCCCTGCTGGACCAGCCGGATGAGGTCGCGCGTGGCCAGTGGCCGGGTCGGGTCGAGCGGGAAAGCGCGGACCAGCTTGAGGAAGGGCTTGATCCACCAGCGCTCGGCGATGCCGGCGTCTACTGCGAAGATCGGGTCATGGTCGAGCAGCGCCATGATGAGCGGGGCATCGAGGAAGCTCACATGATTGATAGCGATGACCGAGCCGGGACCGGCGGCCTTGAGATGCTCGGCCCCCTTCACTTCCACCCGGAAGGCCACGCGGAAGATGAGCCGGATCAGGTCGCGCAGCACATGCCCGCGGAAGGCGCGCGCCGTCAGGAAGGCGGCGATCAGCGTCGACAGGCCGATAAGCCCCATCAGCGCCGGCGCGCCGACACCTCCCGCCTGCAGGCCGGCGACGACGATCGCGCCTACCGTCATGAAGGCGGCGTTCAGCACATTGTTGCCGGCGATGACCCGCGCGCGGCGGTCCTCACCGGCCTCCGCCTGCACGAAGGCGAAGGTCGGCACCACGAAGGCGCCGCCGGCCGCCGCGAGACCGACCAAGCCGAGCGCAGCCAGGAAGCCGGCCTCGGAGGCAAGAAATTCATACCAGCCGAGCGGCGCGGCGGCAGGCGTCAGCGCGGCGAAATGCGCGCCGAGGAACAGCGCGAAACCCGCCATGACGAACCCGGCAAACGGCACCAACGCCAGAAGGATGCGCCCTTCGGAGAGCTTGGCGGCCAACGTCGAACCGATGGCGACACCGACCGTAAAAAGCAGCAGGAACAGAGTGACGACGCTCTCCGCGCCGCCGACGCTTTCCTTCACCAGCGTGGGAAGCAGCGCCAGTACGACCGCGCCCACCAGCCAGAACCAGGAAACGATCAACGTGCCGCGCCAGATGGCCGGCGTCGCGCGCAGCTCTAAGATGAGCGCCTTGGTGCTGCGCCAGATATTGCGGTCGATCGTGAGATCGGGCGCGCCTTCGCGCGTCGGCGGTATGGCGCGCGCGCTCAGCCAGCAGATCACCGCAAAGACGAAGGTAAAGCCGGCCACCGCCCAGTCATGGGTGTGGGTAATGGCGATCGCCCCGCCCACCGTCCCGCCAAGGATGGCCGCGAAGGTCGCCATTTCGACCAGCGCATTGCCGGAGACCAGCTCCTCGCGCGCAAGGTGATCGGGCAGGATGCCGTACTTCACCGGCCCGAACAGGGCGCTGAGTGTTCCCATCAGGAAAAGGCCGAGGAAGAGCAGCGGCAGCGAGCCCAGAACGAAGCCGGAGGAGGCGACGAGAACGATCCAGATCTCCGCGAACTTCAGCCGGCGGGCGATCAGCGATTTGTCGTAGCGGTCCGCCAGCTGGCCGCCGAGGCTCGAGAAGAGAAAGAAGGGCAGGATGAACACGCCCCCCGCCAAGGTCACCAGCGCCCCGCCGGCCTCCGCCGTCTCCGTGAGACCGTAGAGGATGAGGAGCGCCATCGCGTTCTTCACGAAGTTGTCGTTGAAGGCGGAGAAGAACTGGCACCAGAACAGCGGCGCGAAGCGCCGCGTGGTCATCAGACGGGTAAACAAGGCGACGCCTCCCGCATCATGTTAGTGAGCGATCACTTACATAAGCACGGCCGAGCGTCAAGACCTTGTGCGACCTCGCCTGGCTTCGTGGGATGTCGAAGACTGGTCGGATCGACGCGCTCGCTAACGCTGTCCGCCAGCCGACAGCGACAGCCTCACAGCAGCACCCCGGCCAGAGCCGCAGCAAGCATGAGGCCGTCATGCGCCGCGAGTTGCAGGCGGGAGGGCGCGCCTGCCGCATACAGCATCAGCGTGGCGCCGCAAAGCGCGAGCGACCAGCCCGCCCCGACGCACAGGAACGCCGCGCCGATGCTGACCGCCTCGGGAGCCGCATGCACCAGCACGGCTCCGCCCACGCCAAGAACGAGGCCGCCGAAGGCAAGGGCTCGCGCGCCCAGCCGCGCGGCGAGCACCCCGCCCGCGAGCGCCGGCGCATACATCGCCACCACATGCCAGGCGACGACGCCCGACACGACAGGTACGCCGACGCCGCAGCCGACGAGCGCAAGCGGAGCGCCCGCCATGGCGGAGGTCATCGCGCTCCACGCGAGTGCGCCGGCCAGGGTCGGGGTGAGCAGGCGCCCCCACGGCAGAGGAAGAGGGCGGGAGGTGTTCGCAGCCGCCTCGGCCGTGAATTCGGCATGCGAGAACCGGGCCTCCGGCAGCAATACCGCGAAGGCGAGCGCCGCGAGCTGGGCCAGCGCGGCCAGGATCAACGTGCCGGCGAAGCTATAGGGGATGAAGAGAGCTTCCGCCTGTTGCGCCAGCAGCGGCCCGGCGAGGCCGGCCAGCGCGCCGGCGCCGATCAGCCGCGCCACCGCGTCCGCCCGGCCGGACGCCTCCGCGCCGAAGGCGGCGGCGTGACGGTAGAACACGCCAAACCCTTGCGCCGCGCCGAGCCAGAAGGCCCCGATGACCAGCAGGGGAAAAGCCGCCACGGTGACCGCATATGCGCAGATCAACCCGCCGGCGACGCCGAGGCTTGCGCCGAGCGCGAAGCCGGCGCGGCGTCCGAAGCTGTCCAGCAGCAGGATGGCGGGCAGACTTGCGAACGCTGCGCCGGCGAAGAAGGCGCCGAGCGGCAATCCGGCGGCGGGAATCACCCCCATGACCGTTCTTTCCGCTGCGAGCATGGCGCCGGCGAGCGGCAACGCGCCGAGCGTCAGGGCCTGCGCGAGAACCACGAGAGCAAAGCCCGCGGCGAGCGGAATGCCGCCCGCGGAGCGGCGCAGCATCAGCGGCGCGCCCTCCGGGCAGGCGCAGGCAAGCCGGCCGGCACGCGGACCTTCTCTCTCATTGCCGAAAAGCTCGCCGACACTCATGGCCGCCGCCTATTCCGGGCCGCTGGGGCAGCGGAAAGGTCGTCGTCGTTCAGCACCCGCAGCGCCGCGCCATCGAGATCGTCGTACTGGCCGGCCCGCAGGGACCACATGAAGGCGAGGAGACCGAGCAAGCCGAGACCGAGGGCTGCCGGCACGAGATAGAGCAGGATGGTCATGTAGCCCTCGTGGCGACAGGCGGCGCGGCCGCCGTGCTGCGGGCGCGTAGCGCGTTCAACGTGACGATCACCGAGGAGCCGGACATGGCGAGCGCGGCGATAAGCGGCGTCACCAGCCCGGAAATGGCAAGCGGCACGGCAATGAGATTGTAGAGCACAGCGATCATGAGGTTCTGGCGCATGAGCCGGCGCGCCTTGGCGGCAATGGCGAGCGCCGCCTCCACGGGGTCCAGTCGGTCACCGAGGAACACGGCGTCGGCCTGGGCGCGGGTCACATCGGCTGCGGTGATTGGCGAGAGAGAGACATGCGCGGTGGCAAGCGAGGGGGCGTCGTTAATGCCGTCGCCTACCATCAGCACCCGGTGTTTCCCCTCGCCAGCGAGGCTGTCCAGCACGGCGATCTTGTCGGCCGGTCGAGCTTGCGCCCACCAGTCGGTCATGCCGAGCTCTTCCGCCACCAGCGCGACCGCTTCCCGGCGATCGCCCGAGACAAGCACCACACGCGCGCCGTCTTCCGCAGCACCCGCGCCGATCTTAAGCCGGCTTATCACCGCCCTTGCATCCGGCCTCAGCGTCTGACGGATTTCCAGAACAGCAGCATCGTCGCCGAGGCGCACGGCCACCAGCGACGCGTCCGGCGCGTGCGACCTGCCCTCGGGACAGCCGCAAAACGCGAGACTGCCAAGCCGCGCCACGCGACCATCGATCGTGGCCTCGATCCCCAGACCCGTGACTTCATGAGCGTCCGCCACCGGCACGGCGTCGGAACACTGCGCCGCGATGGCGCGGGCGAGCGGATGAGTGCTGGCAACCGCCAACCGCGCCGCCGCCGCCATCAACTGCGGTGGGATGCTCGCGGCGTTGGCCGCCGCCGGCTCCGGAAGCGTCAGCGTGCCCGTCTTGTCGAAAGCGATGGTGTCGACCTCGGCCAGCCGCTCAAGGGCGTCGCCGGCGTTCAGCAGGATCCCGTTGCGCATGAGCGTGCCAGCGGCGACCACCTGAACGGCGGGAACCGCCAGCGCCAGCGCGCAGGGGCAGGTGATGATGAGCACGGCAACGGCGATCAGCACCGCCTCATGCAGGGATGCGCCGGCAACCAGCCAGCCGACCAGAGAGAGCGCCGCGGTGGCGTGAACCACCGGCGCATAGAGCCGCGCGGCGCGATCGGCGAGCCGCACATAGCGCCCGCGCGCGGTCGCCGCCTTGTCGAGCAGCCGCTCGATTTCCTCAAGGAATGTGTCCTCGCCCGCCGCCGTGGTGCGCAGGCGCAATGCGCCGTCATGCACGAGACTGCCGGCATGGACCATCGCACCCGCCTCGACCGCACGCGGCAAGGTCTCGCCGGTGACGAGGCTTTCATCCAGCGCCGCGCGACCCGAAACGACGATCCCGTCGACTGGCGCGCGCTCGCCCGCGCTCACCATCACCTCGTCCCCCGGCGTCAAGGCGGCGGCAGGAACCGTGACGAGGCTTCCATCAGGGGTGAAGCGCCGCGCGCTCACGGCCTTCAGCGCCGCCAGATTGCCCGCCTCGGCGCGCGTCTTGCGGCGCATGGCATGGTCGAAATAACGACCGGTGAGCAGGAAGAAAAGCAGCATCACCGCCGAGTCGAAATAGGCGTGCTCGGCATGATGCAGCGTCTCGAACACGGAGACGCCCAGCGCCAGCATCACACCGAGCGTGATCGGCACGTCCATATTGAGCGTGCGCGATTTCAGGGCCCGCAGCGCGCTCTGGAAAAAGGGTTGCCCGGCATAGGCGCACGCCGGCAGCGCGATAAGCGCGGAAAGCCAGTGGAAGAGGTCCCGCGTCTCCGGCGTGATATCCGTCGCGTTGCCCGACCAGACGGAGACCGAGAGCAGCATGATGTTCATCGCCGCGAAGCCCGCCACCGCGAGGCAGCGTAGCAAATGGCGCGCATTGGCGTGCTCTATCGCCTCCAGCCTGTCCGCCTCGAAGGGATAGGCGCGGTAGCCGATCCTCGCCAGAGCATCCAGCACGGCTTCAGGCCGCGCCTCCTCGCCTTTGCGCCAACTAACGGCAAGGCGATGAGCCGTATAGTTCAGCCGGGCGAGACTGACGCCGGGAAGAGCTTCGCTCGCATCCTCGATCTCGTCGATGCAGGCCGCGCAGTCGATACCCTCGACCGCGAAGGCCATCTCGACGCCACCGCCGGGCCGCTCGCGGAGGAACAGCGAATAATCCCGCGTTGCTTCGCGCGCCGCCCGTCCCGCCGGCCCCGGCGCGGGCTGGAGGGCGCGCGGAAAGGCAATGACCTCGGCATCCATCGCTGCCCCCTACTTCACATAGACCCGGTTCATCGAGCGGTAGAGGCGCTGCCCGTCACGGGAGAAGTCGATCACCATCTCCCACTGGCCGGCCGGGATCTCGCCGCGCGCGCTCCAAAGGCCGTCCGAGATTTTTTCCGGCGCCAGCGCGATGTCGAGCTTGCGATTTGTGGGGTGATGCAGCTCCACGGCCAGATCGATTCCGGCGGGCGGCAACCCGCCGGCGTCGCGCGCGCTTACGATGACGCGGGTCGGTTCGACATGGGCATCGACCTGCCACTGACGGGCGGCCTGCGCCGCGGCGGCCTCGCTCTCCTGGCGGAATTCAAGACCCGCCTTGTAGGAACTCTCCGTCTCCACTCCCCCGAAACTCGTCACCGCCGCGCGCACGAGAAAGAAATTGGCGGCGAAGACGATCCCGAAGAAACCGAGAAAGCAGGCGAGCACGGTGCGCCCGGCAAGGGGTCGGCCCGACGTGGCGGGTTCGCTGGCGTCATAAACCATGGCGGTTCTCCTCAGGGGCCCTTGAAGTGGTCCGGAGCGCGACTGACCTGGCCGCCGGCCACATCGGTGACGGCGAACTCGGCAGGAAGCGAGGCATTGGGCGGCAGCTTGGCTTGGGTGGAGACCAGCACGCGCAGTTCGTAGGTCTGGTCGGGTCCTACCTCGATCACGGGCGACCCATTGACGAGCGTGCTCACTCCGCCCGCAACGTCCAGCCGCGCCTCCGGCACGCCGCTCACGGAAAGGGCGAACCGGCGCGGCATGTTCTGCTTGTTGACGATGCGCATCGTGTAGGCGTTGCGGATCGCCCCGTCGGAGAGCTGCACGAAGAGCGGGTTGCGGTCATGCAGCACGGAGACGCCTTCGGTGCTCCGCGCGGCGAGGGTGTAAAGCATGATGGCGCCGACGCCGATGATCAGCGCGGCATAGAGCAGGGTGCGGGCGCGCAGGATCTTCGTCACCGGCGCCAGCCCCTTGATGCGGCGCTGCACGTTCATCTCGGTGTCGTAGGCGATGAGCGCCGTAGGGCGGCCGATCTTCTTCATCACCGCGTCGCAGGCGTCGATGCACAGGCCGCACTGGATGCAGGCGAGCTGGCTGCCGAGGCGAATGTCGACGCCCGTCGGGCAGGCGGAGACACATTGCCGGCAGTCGATGCAGTCGCCGGCCGGCAGGCCTTCGCGCTTCAGCGCCTCCGTCTTCTTGAAGGAGCCTCGCGGCTCTCCCCGGTCATAGCGGTAGGTGACGTTGAGTGCGTACTCGTCGGTCAACGCCGCCTGGATGCGCGGCCAAGGGCACATATAGGTGCACACCTGTTCGCGCAGGTGTCCCGCCAGCAGATAGGTTGTGAAGGTAAGGATGCCGATCCACAGATAGGCGACGGCCGGCCCCTCCCCTTTGAGCAGTTGCAGGGCGAGCGCTGGCGCATCGGCGAAATAGAGCACCCAGGCACCACCGGTCCACCAGGCGACCATCAGCCAGAGGACATGCTTGGAAACCGCCTCGAAGGCGCGCTGGGCGTGCGAGGCGTGCTTGAGCTTCTCGCGGCGCTGGCGGGGATCGCCCTCCACCATGCGTTCGATGGCCTGGAACAGATCGGTCCACACCGTCTGCGGACAGAGATAGCCGCACCAGAGCCGACCGGCGACGGCGTTCATGAGGAACAGTGCCAGGGCGGCCAGGATCAGCAGGCCGGTCAGGTAATAGATTTCCTGCGGCCAGATCTCGATGAAGAAGAAATAGAAGCGGCCATTCACAAGATCGACCAGCACCGCCTGCGAGGGAGCGTTCGGGCCGCGGTCCCAGCGCAGGAAGGGCAGCAGATAGTAGATGCCGAGCGTGATGACGAGCAGCGTCCACTTGATGCGGCGGAAGGTGCCGCGCACCGCGATCGGGTAGATCTTGCGCCGCGACTCGTAGAGCGGGCCTTCGATCTCGGTTTCGACGGCTTCGGGTTTGGTGGCCACGTTCATGTTCATCCCCGGCACGGCAACAGCTTCTTTTAGAGGTTTGAAACTGCGGCTTTGATCCGGGCGATGACGGGCGGAAAAATGCTTATGCGACCACGTATCACGGGCTGGCGACGAGCGCCGGAACAGGCGATGGCCGGGACACGCCCGGCCATGATGCCGTCAGGATCCTCGCGACAAAATTCGCATCAACGCCCCCCGCCGAGCGAATGGACGTAGACGGTGAGCGCCTTGATGGTCGTCGGGTCGAGGCGGCTGCCCCAGGCCGGCATGATGCCGGCACGGCCATTGGTCAGCGTGGCGATGATCGTGTTGCGGTCGGATCCATAGAGCCAGATGCCGTCGGTGAGGTTCGGCGCGCCGAGCTCGATGTTGCCCTTGCCATCATCGCCATGGCAGACCGCGCAGTTCGCTTCGAACACCTCTTTGCCCTTGGTGAGATCGGGAGCGACCCCCGCCGGCACCGGCAGGCCGCTGAGCGAGCGTACGTAATCGGCGACCGCAGCGATCTCCGGCCGCTGCAGGATGCCGTCGCGACCGAAGGCCGGCATGTCGCCGACATGCGCGTCCGGATCGCTGGAGCGGACGCCGTGCAGGATCGTCTGCTGAATCTGCTCGAGAGACCCGCCCCACACCCAATCGTCGTCGTTCAGGTTCGGGTAACCCGTGGCACCGCCGCCGCCCGCGCCATGGCACGGCGCGCAGTTGTCGCCGAACGCCGCCCGGCCCTGGGCCCGCGCGAAGGCGAGCAGCTCCGGCGTCGATTCAATCTGCTCCAGCGAGGCCGCCTGCAGCTTGTCGGCGAAGGCGGCACGCTGAGACCGCAGATCGGCCAGCTCGACCTGTACGGCGTTGCGGGACTTCCAGCCGAGCGCGCCGCTCGTGTAGGAACTGACCAGCGGCCAGGCCGGGAAAACAACCCAATAGGCCACCGCCCACACAATGGTGGCGTAGAAGATCCACAGCCACCAGCGCGGCAGCGGGTTGTTCAGTTCGCGAATGCCGTCCCATTCGTGGCCGGTCGTCGAGACGCCACTGACAGCGTCCACATCGGGCTTGTGAATATCGGCCATGATCTCAGTCCTCGCTCAGAGGAAGACGGGCGGCGTGGTCGAACTGCGCCTTGCGCGAGGGCGAGAGCGCGTAGACCAGCACGCAGAGGAAAATGCCCACGAAGTAGAGGAGCCCCCAGGTCTGGGCGAACTCGGCGAGGGCGCGATAGGTCTCGTTCATGTCCATTTCCCTCAGCGAATGTTCGCCTTGTCGTCGTAGAGCTTGAAATCGACCATGGTTCCGAGCGCCTGGAGATAGGCGATGAGCGCATCGGCCTCGGTCAGCTCTCTCGGGTTGCCGTCGAAGTCGCGAACCTGGGCGCCGGGGTAGCGAGCCTGAAGCTCCGCCGCGTCGCCATCGGGGGTCGCCTGGAGCCGGAGGTCGGCAAGCGCCTTTGCCTTCATCTCGTCGGTATAGGGCACGCCGAGAATGGCGTTCACCGCGATGTCCTCGCCGATGTTCTCGTATTTGAGCGGCGTCTTGGCGAGGAAGGGGTAGCCCGGCATGATCGAACCTGGCACCAAGGAGCGCGGATCGGCGAGGTGCTGGCGCTGCCACTCGTCAGAGTATTTGTTGCCGACGCGGGCAAGATCCGGTCCGGTGCGCTTCGAGCCCCATTGGAACGGGTGATCGTACATGCTCTCGGCCGCCAACGAATAGTGGCCGTAGCGTTCGACCTCGTCCCGCAGCGGGCGGATCATCTGCGAGTGACAGTTGTAGCAGCCTTCGCGGACATAGATGTTGCGCCCGGCGAGTTCGAGCGGGGTGTACGGGCGCACGCCGGAGACCTTCTCGATGGTGCTCTTCAGGTAGAAGAGCGGAACGATCTCGACGAGCCCGCCGACGGAGATCACCAGAAGAATGCCGATGATCAGCCAGATCGAGTTCTTTTCGAAGAAGGCATGCTTGGCCCAGAGGGACTTCTTCGGAGATGCGGCTAGTTCAGCCATTTTTCTGTCCTCACTCAGCCGGCACGAGGGACGGGGTCCGCACGCCGCTATCGGCTTCGGCGGTGCCGGGCTGGCGGATGGTCATGAAGATGTTGAAGGCCATCAGCAGGGCGCCGATCAGGAACAGCACGCCGCCCACCGCGCGGATGATGTAGAAGGGGTGCATCGCCTCGACGGTCTCGATGAACGAGTATTCCAGGAAGCCGAGCGAGGTGTAGGCGCGCCACATGAGGCCCTGCAGGATGCCCGCCACCCACATGGACGAGATGTAAAAGACGATGCCGATCGTGGAGATCCAGAAGTGCCAGTTTACGAGGCGCAGCGAGTAGAGCTCGCGCTTCTGCCAGAGCCACGGCACCAGGCAGTACACCGCCCCGAAGGAGATGTAAGCGACCCAACCCAGCGCCCCGGAATGCACATGACCGATGGTCCAATCGGTGTAGTGGGACAGCGAGTTGACCGCCTTGACCGACATCATCGGGCCTTCGAAGGTCGACATGCCATAGAACGCGACCGACACGACCATCATGCGCAGCACCGGATCGGTGCGCAGCTTGTCCCAGGCGCCAGAGAGCGTCATCAAACCGTTGATCATGCCGCCCCAGGACGGCATCCAGAGCATGATCGAGAAGGTCATGCCCAGCGTCTGCGCCCAGTCCGGCAGGGCGGTGTAGTGCAGGTGGTGCGGACCCGCCCAGATGTAGAGGAAGATCAGCGCCCAGAAATGGATGATCGAGAGCCGGTAGGAGTAAACCGGCCGGTTGGCGCGCTTCGGGATGAAGTAATACATGATGGCGAGGAAGCCGGCGGTCAGGAAAAAGCCTACAGCGTTATGGCCGTACCACCACTGCACCATCGCATCCTGCACGCCTGCCCAGACGATGTAGGACTTCGGCGAGAAGACGGAGATCGGGATCGTCGCGTTGTTGCCGAGATGCAGCACGGCGATGGTGACGATGAAGGCGAGGTAAAACCAGTTCGCCACATAGATGTGCGGCTCCTGCCGGCGCCACAGCGTGACCAGGAACACCAGCAGATAGGTGACCCACACGACCGTCAGCCACAGGTCGGCATACCATTCTGGCTCGGCGTACTCCTTGCCCTGGGTGACGCCGAGGAGATAGCCCGTGCCGGCGATGACGATGAAGAAGTTGTAGCCGAGAACGACGAACCACGGCGCGAGATAGCCGGCGAGACGGGCGCGCGAGGTACGCTGCACCACGTAGAAGGACGTCGCCAGCAGCACGTTGCCGCCGAAGGCGAAGATCACCGCGGAGGTGTGCAGGGGGCGAAGCCGGCCGAAGGCGGTCCAGGGTAGGTCGAAGTTCAGCGCCGGGAAGGCGAGCTGAAAGGCGATGATCACGCCGACCAGAAAGCCCGCAATGCCCCAGAACACCGCCGCGATCGTGGCGAACTTGATCGGGCCCATGTTGTAGTTGGGCTTGCCGTCGACGGTCAGCGGCGGGAGCGCGGCCGGGCGATCCATGTAGCGGTTGAGGATGACGAACACCGTCGCGAGGCTCGCGAAGGCCGAGAGATAGGCGTGGAAGGCATAGGCGCTGTCCTGTGCCTTGGCCGCGACGCTGATGCTCGACAGGGCGAGAAGGGCGAAGACCACGGCGAGCCCTCCCTCGCCGAATGTCATACTTTTCGTTGCGCCCCCGGCGACGCTGCTTTGCTGCGACATGCAACCCTCCTCGTCCACCCGCTCTGGTGAGGCTTCGCCCGACCAATCTGGACCTGGAACGACTCCAATTTTTCCGGGAGGAGCTTTCGCGCTGTGGCCGCCGCGGGGCCTTGATGCAGGTCAAGGCTAGGTGTCTTCACGGACGTGCGAGCCGTGCCACGCAAGCGACGCCGTTGCTCACGTCAATCCTCACGCCCAAGCCTCACGCCCTTGCCCCCGCGGTCCCCGCGCGTCTAAGAGGTTCAAGGCCCCCACGCGTGGGGCGAGGGATGGTGGGGGACAGTTCGCCGTGCTCAGGATGATCCGGTTCCTGCTGCGCTTTCTCGGCATCTGGCTGATGGCCGGCGGTTTCGTCGCGCTGGTGCTGGATGGCGTGCGCTCGATCGCCTCCTCAGAACTGGTCGCCACGCCGTTGGGAGTCACCTGGCTCGCCACCCATGAGGAGAGCCTCGCCGCCTTCCAGCAATGGGTGAACGCCACCCTTCCCGCCGGGTCGTGGGACCTCGTCGCCGCGCCAATCCTTCAGGCACCGCTCTTTCTCGTGCTGGCGGTGAGCGGGCTCGTGCTGATGCTCATCGGGCGTCCCCGCGCCGGCTGAACCTTGCCGTGATAGCTCGCGCTGGACGCGCCTGCCCTCGCAAACGGCGCCCGCGATACTTACATTGGGGCCATCCACAGCGAGGCTTCCACCATGTTCTTCTTCAAGAAGACCCCCGAAATGCCGACGCCCGCCGAGGCGCTGCCTGGCCGCGCGCGCCCGCTTGCCACCGCCACGCACCATTTCGTCAACAAGCGACCGCTGAAGGGGCCCTATCCCGAGGGTCTCGAGACGGCGATCTTCGGTCTCGGTTGTTTCTGGGGCGCTGAGCGCAAGTTCTGGCAGACACCTGGCGTCTGGGTCACGGCGGTCGGCTACATCAACGGCATCACGCCGAACCCGACATATGAGGAAACATGCACCGGCCTCACCGGCCATGCGGAAGCCGTGCTGGTGGTCTTCGATCCCGAGCAGGTGAGCTACGAACAGCTTCTCAAGCTGTTTTGGGAAAGCCACGACCCGACGCAGGGCATGCGGCAGGGCAATGACGTCGGCACAACCTACCGCTCGGGCATCTATACCACCTCGCCCGCGCAGAAGACGGCGGCCGAGACGAGCCGCGCGGCGTATGACGTCACACTGAAGGCCAAGGGCTACCCCCCGATCACCACAGAGATTGTCGAAGCTCCCACCTTCTACTTCGCCGAGGACTACCACCAGCAATATCTCGCCAAGAATCCGAGCGGCTATTGCGGCCTTGGCGGCACCGGCGTCTCCTGCCCGATCGGTACGGGCGTCAAGCCCTAGGGGGCGTCCAGTTCGGGCGCAGGGGTGTCGATTGTTGATCGCATCTCCGTCCGGGTCTTCCATGCGGCCGGCTCGAAGCGGAAACTGATGGGAACCGTAAGTTTCCGCTTCGAGGACAGTCATGACTGGTTGTGCCCGCCCGCCCCATCGCCTCGCGCGACGTCTTGTTAGTCTCGCGGTACTGGCGACCCTGGGGGCGCCCGTTGTGCGGGCCGAGACTGCGGCGATCACACCGACTTTGCCGGCGGTTTTACGCGATGCTCGCTACTGCGAGATCATACCGATCGATCTGACTCTCGAAGGATTGCGGGCCTCCGTCTACAACACGCTTGACTTTGACGACTGCCCGGCTGACAAGTGGGAGGCACTCACCCAGATTGAACTGCTGCGCCAGTTCGAAACGCTTGCTGTGGTGATGAACGGGCCGCGCCACTTCCTGATGGACGACATCATCGCCGCTGGCGCCACCAAGACCGGGGATGTCATCACCATTGGCGGCATAACGCTCGCCAAGCGGGCCGAGGTCGGGCTGTCGGTGCACCAGGCTATGGGGCCAGCTTACACGGAGCAGACCATCGAGCGCGACACGACATATCGCTTCGATGCGGGCAAACCTGTCTTCACCCTCACTGCACCGGACGGATCGGTCTATGTGATGCAGTCCTACGCCCAGATCGTCGATCCAAAGCTCGCCTATGGCGATCTGCCGACGCTCGGCAACAAGCTCAAGCTGCCCGCCGGCTGGTCCTATGGCATGCTCGCGCCCGACAAAGACCTGTTGCTTGAGGCCAACGGGACGGCAATCGTGATTCAGGACACACTGAAGAACACCTATCAGAAGATGGCGCCGAACTGATCGCCGCCTCACGGCGCGCAAGGCCGCTCCCGTTCACACCCCCTTGCCGCCGCCGCGCGGGCATGGCACGCCTCTCGCACCCGCGAGAGGCGGGATCACGTCAGGGGCGCGCCGCGCATGGAAAAGCTCATCGAACGCTTCATCTTCATCAGCCGCTGGATCATGGCGCCGTTTTACATCGGCCTGGTGATCGCGTTGGTGGTCCTACTGTTCAAGTTCGGCCACGAGCTCTTCCATTTCGTGACGCATGCCTACGCCTCCGATGAAAGCGACATCATCCTCGGCATCCTGGCCTTGATCGACCTCACCTTCACCGGCAGCCTCGTGATCATCGTCATCTTCTCGGGCTACGAGAATTTCGTCTCCCGCATCGACGCGAGCGGCCATTCGGACTGGCCGGAATGGATGACCAAGGTCGATTTCGCCGGTCTCAAGCAAAAGCTCTTGGCCTCCATCGTCGCGATCTCCGCCATCGCGCTGCTCAAGGCATTCATGAATCTCGACAATGGCGTCGATGAGAAGCAGCTCATGTGGCTCGTCATTATCCACATGGTGTTCGTCGTGTCCGGCGTCGTCCTCGCCTGGACGGACAAGCTGTCGGAGAAGGCGCACTGAATTTACCGAGAAATCTACGTTTATTGATTTCAATGGACGTGGATCGCGTGTAATAAGAAGCCGATCTGTGCAAGATGACCGCGACAATGAACCCGGAAGCCCCGCCTGCCACGCCCTCCCGACGCGCTGCCCATAACGCAGCGCGCATGGCTCCGCTGGCGCGTTTGCCGGTATTCTTCGCGCTCGAAGGCCGACGTGTCGTGCTGGCCGGCGGCTCGGAGGCTGCGGCATGGAAAGCCGAGTTGCTGGCGGCGGCCGGGGCAGAGCTCGTCGTCTACGCCACCGCATTTTGTGAAGATCTCCTGGCGCTGGCGAGCGCTCCCCCTGCCGGGTCAGTCGCTCTCGTCGGGCGGGAATGGGTGCCGGATGATCTCTCCGGCGCGGCGCTCGCCATCGGCGCGCTGGAGGAGGAAGACGCATGCGCCCGCTTCCGTGCCGCGGCGCAGCAGGCCGGCGTGCCGGTGAATGTCGTCGATAAGCCGGCCTATTGCGATTTCGCCTTCGGTGCCATCGTCAACCGCTCGCCGCTGGTGGTGGGCATCTCGACGGATGGAGCGGCTCCGGTCTTCGGGCAGGCGGTGCGGGCAAAGATCGAAGCGGTGATCCCGCAAGGGTTCAAGCGTTGGGCCGAAGCCGCGCGGCAGTGGCGCCCGGCGGTGCAGGCGCTGGAACTTTCCTATCAGGGCCGCCGCCGCTTCTGGGAACGCTTCACCGGCGCAGCGCTGGAGACGCCCGAAGACGAGCCGTCGGAAGCCTTGAAAGCAACGCTCCTGGCTGAGGCGCAGCTTGCACGAAGCGATGCCCCGCGCGGGTCCGTCGCGCTGGTGGGCGCCGGGCCTGGCGACCCGGAACTGCTGACCCTGAAGGCCGTGCGCGTGCTGCAATCGGCCGATGTCGTCCTCTATGACGACCTTGTGGCGCCTGCTGTGCTGGATGTCGCCCGCCGGGAGGCGCGCAAGATGCTGGTCGGCAAGACGGGCTACAAGCCCTCCTGCAAGCAGGATGACATCAACGCGCTGATGGTCGGGCTGGCAAAGCAGGGCAAGCGGGTCGTCCGGCTCAAGGGCGGCGATCCCATGGTCTTCGGCCGTGCTGGCGAAGAAATCGCAGCGGCCCGCAAGGCGGGCCTTCCGGTCGAGGTCGTGCCGGGGATTACCGCGGCGCAGGGCGCTGCGAGCCGGCTCGCCACCTCCCTCACCCATCGCGACCATGCGCGGCGGCTGCAGTTCATCACCGCTCACGCGCGTGACGGCAAGCTGCCGCGTGATCTCGACTGGACCGCGCTGGCCGATCCGGCCGCGACGACCGTCGTCTACATGCCCCAGCGCACCTGGAGCGAACTCGCCGCCAAGGCGATGGCGGCCGGGCTCGACCCGGCAACGCCCGCCATCGCCATCTTCTCCGCCACCCGCCCGCAGGAGCGGCAGGTGCCGGCAACGGTTGGCACGCTGGAGGATGCGCTCGCCCAGGCGGTCGAGGACGGCGCCAGCGGACCTTGCCTTATCCTGTTCGGCCATGCGCTGGGCGAGGCGTCGGCCTTCGGCGCGATCAGCGACGCTGCACATGTGACGGCGGCCCAAGGCTAGAGCCTTCTTTTCAAAGCCCGACTTCCCAGACGGCAACCATGTCATAGGCGGTGCATGGACCGGGCTCGTCCCCTTTGCTAGAAGCGCGGCGCGCCCGCCGGGCGCCTCATCGACTGACCGTAGCGGACCCGAACCAAATGCCCGCCGAATTAAGCCACGCCGAGGAATTGCTCGCGCTCTATGCGCGGGCCGGATTCGCGCGTGTCGAGCCGCCGGTCCTCCAGCCGGCCGACGCCTTTCTCGACCTTTCGGGCGAGGAGATGCGGCGCACCATGTTCATCACGACCGATCCGGAAGGGCGCGAGTTGTGCCTCCGGCCGGACCTCACCCTGCCGGTTTGCCGTCTCTATATCGCCGATGGCGCCGCGCAGCCGCGCGACTTCGCCTATCTTGGCCCGGTGTTCCGTTCGGATGTGCCGGCAGGCGAATTGCTTCAGGCGGGCGTGGAGTCCTTCGGCCGCACGGATCGCGAGGCGGCGGACGCCGAACTCCTGGCCCTGGGGCTGGAAACGGCCGCGCTTTGGGGGGTGATCGATCCCACCATCCGCCTCGGCGATGCCGGTCTCTTCGCCGCCCTGCTCGATGCGCTGGATCTGCCGCCCGGCTGGCGGCGGCGTCTGATGAAGGATTTCGCGCGGTCAGGCGATCTGCGCGCCGACCTTGATGCGCTGAAACAGCGTCCGGAAGCCGGTGGCGTCTCGGCGCATGCCGGCGTCCTCTCGGCGCTCGCCGGCTCCGATCCCGCCGCCGCCCGTGCGCTGGTCGCGGACTTGCTCTCGATCGCCGGCATCACCACGGTGGCCGGGCGCACCGTCCCGGAAATTGCCGAACGCTTTCTTGAACAGGCGGCGCCGGGCGACTCGGAAGGGCTGGCGCCCGAAAAGGTTCTGGTGCTGGAACGTTACCTCGCCATACAGGGGCACCCCGATGCGGCGGCGCGCGCGCTGCGTTCGCTCGCCGACGAGGCGGGGCTGGACCTGTCGGTTGCGCTCGACAGCTTCGAGGGCCGCACCAATTTCATCGCCGCGCAGGGCATCGAACCCGAGCGGCTATGCTTTGCCGCCGCCTTCGGCCGGCCGCTCGATTATTATTCCGGCATGGTGTTCGAACTGCACGAGAATGGCCACGGCGCGCCGCTCGTCGCCGGCGGGCGTTATGACGGCCTGCTCGCGCGGCTCGGGGCCACCGCGCCCGTGCCGGCGGTCGGCTTCGCGGTCTGGCTCGACCGCCTCGATGCCGTGGAGGCGCGTCAATGAGCTCGTCCCTGATCGTCGCCGTGCCTTCCAAGGGCCGGCTGCAGGAAAACGCCACCGCCTTCTTCGCCCGCGCCGGCATGACGCTGAACCAGTCACGCGGGGCGCGCGACTATCGGGGGACGCTGTCGGGCGTGGACGGTGTGGAGGTCGCCTATCTCTCGGCCTCCGAAATCGCCAGCCAGTTGGCGGCGGGCACCGTGCATCTCGGCGTCACCGGCGAAGACCTGGTACGCGAGAGCATCCCGGACGCCGACTCCAAGGTGCTGCTGGTGGAGGGTCTCGGCTTCGGCTACGCCAATGTCGTCGTGGCCGTGCCGCAGGCGTGGATCGACGTGCGCACCATGCGCGACCTCGATGATGTGGCGACACATTTCCATGCCAGCCGCGGCCGGCGCATGCGCGTGGCAACGAAGTATCTCAATCTCACCCGCGCCTTCTTCGCCCGCCACGGCATTGTGGATTACCGCATCGTTGAGAGCCTGGGCGCCACCGAGGGCACGCCCGCAGCGGGCACGTCGGAGTTGATCGTCGATATTACCACCACCGGCTCCACGCTCGCGGCGAACGCGCTGAAGGTGATCGATGACGGTGTGATGCTGCGCTCGGAGGCCAATCTGGTCGCCTCGCTCTCGGCCGACTGGAACGAGGGCGCACGGGCGGCGGCCCGCGCGCTGCTGGACCGGGTGACGGCGGCCAAGCGCGCGGCAACGATGCGCGAGGTAAAGACCCGGTTTTCCGCCTGTGACAGCGTGGTGGTAAACGAGGCTGTGCGCCGTTTCCGGTGCACCGCGCCATTCGGCGCGCCGACCTCCTCCGGCATGGTGACGCTCCACTGCCCACCGGACACGCTGCATGGCCTCGCTGTGTTCCTGCGGGACAAGGGCGCTTCAACAGTCTCCGTCGGCCCGCTGGATTATGTGTTCGCAGCGGAAAACCCGCTTTACGAGAAGCTGGCGACGCGGATCAGCTGAGCCATAGGGCTAAAGCCCCGGGGAGGCACATGACCCCTCTGGCGCCTGTGCCATGCGGCACCTATCTCACCGCCGCAGACGTTTACGGCAAGGACTAGCCATCATGAAAGGCGCCCTCAAAGAACTCTCCGCCTGGTTCGAGGCCAACGGTCTCAACCCCGCCGACTTCCGTCTCCGGCTGGAGGCGCGCAGCATCGCCGCCCAGCGGGATGCGCTGAAAGCCTTCAAGACGCAGGTGGAGCCGCACCTTGCTCCGCCCACCTCTCCGCATCGCAAAGGCACGCTGGAGGGCGTCGAGATTTCCGTGGAAGGTCCGCTGCACGGGTTCTGACGGCGGGCGGCCGCGCGTAGCCTATTTGCCGCGCGGACGGCCGTTGAGGCGGTTCAGCAGATCCACGAACATCGAAATGAAGAAGAAGGACGCGAGAAACATGATGACCGCGTAGAGCACGAAGCTCTCCGCGACGTCCGGATAGCGCCCTTCCAGATAGGTCGCCGTCACGAAGCCGGCGCCGGCGCCGAGGCCGCCCGAAAGGGCGCTGGTCGCGCAGGGGCTGAGCGGTAAGAGCGCCATCATGAGCCTCGACTAACCTAGCGCCGCGCCGTGCGGCACACCGTGATGGTCGAGCACCTCGCGTACCTTCGCCACAAGTTCGCTCTGCGAGCAGGAGAACTGCGCCGGGCGGCTCTCGCGCCATTCCGCATTGTCGGTGATGGCGGCGGCGGCCTTGGCGCCCTCGATCAGATCCTTGATCTGCACCGTGCCAGCCGCACGCTCCTCCGAGCCCTGGATGACCACGCAGGGGCTGTTGCGCCGGTCGGCATATTTGAACTGGTTGCCCAGATTCTTCGGGTTGCCGAGATACATCTCGGCGCGGATTCCCGCCGAACGGAGCTGCGCGACGAGGCCCATGTAATGGGCGGTCTGGTCGCGATCCATCACCACCACCACGACGGGGCCGAACTCCGGCTTCGCCTCTGTCTTGAGATAGGACAGGGCGGAAGCGAGGCGAGATACGCCGATGGAGAAGCCCGTCGCCGGCACCGCCTCGCCGCGGAAACGGCCGACCAGCCCGTCATAGCGCCCGCCGCCGCCCACCGAGCCAAAGCGCACGGGCCGGCCCTTCTCGTCAGAGACGGTGAAGGTCAGCTCCGCCTCGAAAACCGGGCCGGTGTAATATTCGAGCCCGCGCACGACGGAGGGGTCGATCTTGACGCGCTCAGCGTAACCAGCGCCGTTGACCAGTGCCTCGATTTCGTCGAGTTCGCGGCGCCCGTCGAGATAGGTCGCGCTGGCCGGCACGAATTCGCCACCGCCCGGCGTAAGCATGGAAAGGACGACCTGCGTCTGCCCTTCATCCAGCCCCGCACCCTTGGTGAAATCGCCGCTCTTGGCCTCGGGATTCTCCCAGCGGCCAGGGCCGAGCAGGTCGCGTACGCCGTCCATGCCGACCTTGTCGAACTTGTCGATGGCGCGCAGCACGGTGAGCCGGCGGCCGGCATTTTCGTCGCCACCGAGGCCGATGGCTTCCAGCACGCCGTCGAGCACCTTGCGGTTGTTGACCTTGATGACGAACTTGCCGGCCAGCCCAAGCGCCTCCAGCGTGTCGGCCATCATCATGCATATCTCGGCATCCGCCGCGACGGTGGGAGCGCCCACCGTATCCGCGTCAAACTGCATGAACTGCCGGAATCGGCCCGGGCCGGGCTTCTCGTTGCGGAACACCCAGCCCGCGCGATAGGAGCGGAAGGGTTTGGGCAGCCGGTCGAAATTCTCCGCCACATGGCGTGCGAGCGGAGCGGTCAGGTCGTAGCGCAGCGAAAGCCACTGCTCGTCATCGTCCTGGAAGGAGAACACGCCCTCATTCGGCCGGTCCTGATCCGGCAGGAACTTCCCCAGCGCGTCGGTATACTCGATGAAGGGAGTTTCCAGCGCCTCGAAGCCGTAGAGCTCATAGACCTTGCGGATGGTCTCCAGCATGGCTCGCGTGGCGCCGAGTTCGGCCGGCCCACGATCGGCAAAGCCACGCGGCATGCGCGCCTTGAGTTTGCTGGGCTTGTCCTTGGCCATGGCACCGTCCTTCAGAAGTCTCGGCGCGGTTTAGAGGACGCAGGCGCGGGCGGCAAGACGGCAGGGAGGGGGAGCCCGCGCCTACGGCCGCAACCCGGCAGCAAGGCGGGCCTCGATGGCGTCGAGCACCGGCAGCAGGTCCGCCACCGTGTCGATGACGAAATGCGCGCCGGCGCCCGCGAGCTTGTCCGTCGCCCGCTTGCGCAGGGCGGCGCGCTCGTCCGGCGAGAGACGGTCGAGTTCCGCCTTGGAGAGGCCCGCCGCGTTACCGGAGAGGGCAAGCCCCACCGTCCAGGTCCCGGCGGCCAGCCCCTCGGCGATGCCCGGCTCCGTATCGTCGAGCTTCACGCAGGCGCTCGGCGGCCACACGCCGATATCGGCGAAGGTGCGGTACATCATGAGTGGACTTGGCCGCCCCGCCGCGAGATCGCCGGCGCAGACGACATTGTCCGGCGCATAGCCCGCGCTGGCGGCGAGCGGCATCAGTTTTTCCATGATGGGGCGGGTATAACCCGTCGTGGAACCGATCTTCATGCCACGCCGGCGGGTTTCCGCCACCACATCGAGCAGACCGGGGATGAGGTCGGCGTGGCGCGGAATGACCTCGACATTAAGCGGCTCGAACACAGCGAGCACACGGTCGACATCGGCCTCGGTGGGGGTGGCGCCTTGCGCCTCCTGCCAGCGCGCGGCGATAGCCGGGCTGTAGATCAGGTTCGCCACATGGTCGCGCTTGGGCAGGCCCATCGGGCCGCGCGCCTCCTCGATCGAAACAGTCACACCGAACTGCGCGAAAGCCTCGACGAAGGCGCCCATGGGGGCACGTGAGCCGAAATCCACGGCCGTGCCGGCCCAGTCGAGAATCAGCGCCTTGAGCATGGGTGTTCCTTCGAGGTTGGACAATCAGGCGAAAAGCTCGGCCACCGCTTCCTCGGCAATGGCAAAGCCGGTGGAGGCACCTGTACCGCTCGTCACCACGACGAGCCGGATGTCGTCATGCGGGCGGTCGATGAAGGCGAGCCGGTCGCTCGCCGAGGCATAGGTGCCGATCCAGCGCTCCGTCACCCGAGGCCGTCGCCCGAACAGCGCCGCGTATTCGTCGAGGATCAGCTCGTCGACGAACTCCGGCGCGAAGGGGTCCGGGGTGGCGCCGTAATGATGGCTGTCGCCCACCACCAGCGAACCATCGGCCGACTGCACGACGATGAGATGAATGCCGTGCTCCAGATGCGCGGCCTGCTCGGCGGCAAGCCGCCGCTTCAGCGGTTCGGCCTCCGGCAGTTCCGCATAGCCGAGATAGCGACCGAGCGAGAGGTCGGTCATCACCGAACCGGGAAGGGTGCCGAGCGCGGGGTCGCTCACGCGCAGCATGTGCAGCTTGCAGCGGGTGACGCCGTAGAGCTGGAAGCGGTCCTCGAACAGGGTGTGGAAATCATCCCCCGGCGCGACCACGATGCGGCCGGCGGTGAGGGTGCCGCCGGAGGTGTGCACCTTGCCCGGCTCCACCCCCGTCACCGCGGTCTCGCGGCGGAAGGTGACACCCTCCCCCGCCAGCCAGGCGGCGAGCTTGGGGATGGCGTGGCGGGATTCCACCCGCATGTCGTGCGGGCTCCAAAGCGCGCCGGAGAGATCGCCGGTGAGCGCCGGCACGCGGGCGCGGGCCTCGTCTGGGGTGAGCAACTCGCAGCCCTCGCCCATTTCCGTCGCGCGAAAGGCCTCGAGCACCGGCATCGCCTCCGGTCGCCGGCCGGCGACCAGCAGGCCGCGATGGATAACCTCGATGCCGGCCTTGGGCGCGATCTCGGCCCAAATGTCGCGCGAGCGCACGGCGCGGCGCCAGCATTCGCCGCGCTGCTGCCCGGTGACGGTGACGAAACCGAAATTGCGGATCGAGGCTCCATTGGCCTGCGCGTCGCGGTCTATCACCACGACCTTCAAACCCCGCCGCCGCGCCGCGATGGCGTGCCCCAGACCGACGACGCCCGCACCGACGATGGCGAGATCATAGCTGTGCGACATAGGCAGGGTCCGGCAGGGCTGCAAAGGAATGTGAAGGAGGTATGTTGGCGTCATAGCGCGTTCGCCGCGGCGGCGCTACGGGACCAACGTCCGAACCGGGACCTTCAATTTGCGGCGGCTGAGGTGTTGCGCATGGGAAGGCCGAGGGCGACGAGATCCTCACGGACCTGACGGGCAATGTCGGCGCTCGGGAAGAAGCGGGTGATCATGGCCTCGGCGTCCGAGGCCCAGAGCGGAGCCACTTCGGTCAGCCGGCGGATATCCGCGCGCGCGGCTTCCTCTTCACCGGCAAGGTGCGCGGCGAGCCCCCTCGCAAGCAGGCCGGGCGCATAACCTTCGGCCATCAGTTGATCGGCCGCCGCTGCCGCCGCCGGCGCGTCGCCGCGCAGATAGGCCGCGATGACCCGGTAATAATCGACCGACGGCGGCATGCCCGGCGCGATCTGAACGGCACTCGCCAGCATCGCCTCGCCGCGGCCGATATCGCCGAGGAGGACGAGGTGTCCGCCATAATCGGCCAGCACGTCGACGTCATAAGGATTCAGCGCCAGCGCCGCTTCGCCGGCAGCGATCACTCCTCCGCGCTCGCCGCGGAAGAAGTGCACATGCATCAGCACGCGCTGGGCAAAGGAACTGCCGGGTGCCAGTTCCACCGCCTGTTCGGCTGCGGCAAGCGCCCGATTGACAGCGGGCTTGGGAGACGCCGCCGGCACGCCGTTGCGGATCTCATCGAGGCTCAGCTCAGCCAGCAGCGCATAACCGAGCGCAAAGGTCGGGTCCGCGGCAACGGCGGCCTCAAGGCAGGTCCGCGCCTGTTGATGCTCCAGCGGGCGATAGGATCGCCAGTAGGCGTAAGCCATGAGCACGCAACCATAAGGCCCGGCATTGGTGGGCCCGCCTGCCGCCATGACCTGAGCCCGAGCCCGCGCCTGGATGACTCCATATGGCTCGGCGATTGCCGCCATAATATCGCGTATCAAGGCCACTTCCGACGCGGTGGCGTCCGCGCCACGCTTCAGGCCGTCGAATTCTCGCGACCAGACAATGGTGCCGTCACAAAGGTCGGAGAGACGCAGCAGCAGCGAGGTGCTGCCGTCGTCATGGTTCTCCACGAGACCGCCCAGCGCGAAGGCCGAGTGCGGCGAGTTGCTGCCGGCGCCGCAATTCACGGCCGGGCGCACGTCCGGACTTGAGAGAACGTCCAGCAGATCAAACCGTGCGAGAGCGTCCCGCACCCGCACTTCCAGGGCACGCGCGGAGAAGTCGCCGCTGGTTATGGCACCGGAGGAGCCGGCGATTTCACTCGGTGGCAGAGGCCGTCCGCCCGTGGAATCGAAGGACCGCACCTCGATCATCGGGATGCCCAGCCGGTTGGCGCGCTCGATGGGCCGCAACGCCGCACCGGAGACCAGCGAGCGCCAGCCCGTCGGATCGACCATGTCGACGGTAAAGGCCGTGACGAGCAGCAAGGCCACCGCGGTCAGCGCCGCCAGCCCCACGAGGCGCGACAGACGGCGCCGCGACGACACGGCCTCCGTTTCATTCGCGCCGACCGGTAGCGGGTCCATCGCGCCGGCGCTATCGATCTCCGGAAGAGGGGCCTCGTCGGGAATGATGGGCGGGCCGCCGCCGGACCGGCGGCTCACGAATTGCGGCACATAGCTGCCGCGGGGCACCGCGATCTCGATCTCGTCGTCCGCTCCGGCGCCGGCATAGTAGCGCTCCAGCGCACGCCGCAGACGCGTGGCTTCCACACGCACAATGGGATCGGCCTGCGGGTCGAATGAGGGGTCCCGGCCCAGCGCTTCAACCGCGATCGTATAACCCTTGATCGCCTCGGCCCGGCCCTGCAGCGTCGCCTCGACGATGAAGCGAAGGATGTTGGAAAGCTGCGGCGAGGAGCGCAACTCCTCGGCATCCAGAACCTGCGCCAGTGCCCGGCGCACCGCCTCGGGCGGCGCACCGGCCACTTCGGCGCTGTCGGCTGCGGCACTGTCGGACATCGGGCCGTCCTGTGAACGGAATGCACGCTTCCGGTATGCCAGCCGGCCGCGCTTGTCGACCAAATAACGTTACGCTGGGTGACTGTAGCGCGGGGTAAGGCGAGTTCATGGCGCCGCCCTCCCGCGCGCGGCGCGCGGGAAAACAGCCGCCAGAAAGGAAAGTGATCACATCACAATTTTTTCTCGTGAGCGCGATCGTGCTCAAGCATTATACATGATCAAAAGCGCGCCCCACACCTTGGACGTCTACCGGAGCTCATCATGTCCGTCGCTTACGATTACGACATCGCCACCGCCACCCCGAACGACCTCGACGCGTTGTGGATGGGCTTCACCGCGAGCCGCGCCTTCAAGCGCCGGCCCCGCATCGTCGCCAAGGCGAAGGACATGCACTACTACACGCCGGAGGGCCGGGCGATCCTCGACGGCTCCGCTGGCTTGTGGTGCACCAATGCTGGCCACAACCGCGAGCCGATCGTCGCCGCGATCCAGAAGCAGGCAGCGGAGATGGACTTCGCGCCGACCTTCCAGTTCGGCCACCCGCTCGCCTTCCGCGCCGCCTCGCGCATCGCTGAACTCGCGCCGGGCGATCTCGACCATGTGTTCTTTTGCAACTCGGGCTCGGAAGCCGGCGATACCGCGCTGAAGATCGCTCTCGCCTTCCATGCCGTCACCGGCAAGGGCACCCGCACCCGCCTCATCGGCCGCGAGCGCGGCTATCACGGCGTCGGGTTCGGCGGCATCACCGTGGGCGGCATCTCGCCGAACCGTCGCTTTTTCGGCAGCCTCCTGGCCGGCGCCGACCACCTGCCGCACACCTATGACCGGGAGAAGCAGGCTTTCTCCAAGGGCGAGCCGGAATGGGGCGCGGAGCGGGCGGACGCGCTGGAAAGCATCGTCGCCCTGCACGACGCGCAAACCATCGCCGCCGTCATCGTTGAGCCGATGGCGGGCTCCACCGGCGGCCTGCCGGCGCCCAAGGGCTATCTCAAGCGCCTGCGCGAGATCTGCGACAAGTACGGCATCCTGCTGATCTTCGACGAGGTCATCACCGGCTTCGGCCGCCTCGGCTTCCCCTTCGCGGCCGAGCGCTACGGCGTGGTGCCGGACATGATCACCTTCGCCAAGGGCGTCACCTCCGGCGCGGTGCCGATGGGCGGCGTGATCGTGCGCAAGCACATCTTCGACGCCTTCATGAACGGCCCCGAGCATGTGATCGAGCTGTTCCATGGCTACACCTATTCCGGCCATCCGCTGGCCTGCGCCGCCTCTCTGGCGACGCTGGACGTCTATCGCGACGAAGCCCTGTTCGAGCGCGCGCGCGCCATGGAGCCGATCTTCGCCGATGCCGTGATGACGCTGAAGGGCAAGCCGGGCGTCCTTGACATCCGCACGGTCGGCCTCGTCGCCGCCTTCGACATGGCCCCCAAGCCCGAAACGCCCGGCAAGCGCGGCTATGAGGCGATGGAGCACGGCTTCCACGAAGAGAACGTGATGTTCCGCGTCACCGGCGACACCATCGCGGTGAGCCCGCCGCTCATCATCAACGAGTCACAGGTCGGCGAACTGGTCGAGAAGATCGGCCGGACGATCGATGGCGTGATGTGACGCCGAACGCCACCGAGGCAGACCGCCCCGGCGGCGCGCTTCAGCCGTGAGTATGGAGGAAATGGCGGCCCGCCCACGCGGCCGCCATTTCTGCTAAGAGCGGGCGCCATGCGCGCTTTCGACCCGTCTCTCCCCATCGACGACGCACTCCCCGAGCTGACCGCGGCCCTGCGCACGCGCAATGCCGCGGTGCTGGTGGCGCCGCCCGGCGCGGGCAAGACCACCCGCGTGCCGCTCGCTTTGCTTGATGAGCCCTGGGTGAAGGGCCGACGGCTCCTGGTTTTGGAGCCTCGACGCATCGCGGCCCGCGCCGCCGCCGAGCGCATGGCCGCCACTCTGGGAGAGAGTGCCGGGCAGACGGTCGGCTATCGCGCCCGCTTCGGGTCAAAGGTGGGACGCGCCACCCGCATTGAGGTCATCACCGAGGGCATCTTCACGCGCATGATGCTGGATGACCCGGAGCTCTCCGGCGTCGCCGCCGTGCTTTTCGACGAGTTCCACGAGCGCAGCCTCGATGCCGATCTCGGCCTCGCCCTTGCCCTCGACGCGCAGGGGGCGCTGCGCGAGGATTTGCGACTGCTCGTCATGTCCGCAACACTGGACGGCGCCCGCGTCGCCCGCCTTCTCGGGGCCGACGCGCCGGTGATCGAGAGCCTTGGACGGGCCTTTCCGGTGGAGACGCGCTATCTCGGCCGCGACACGCGCACACCCATCGACCGGCAGATGGCCGAGGCCGTGCAGCATGCCCTTGCCCGCGAGTCGGGTTCCGTCCTTGCCTTCCTTCCCGGTGTCGGCGAGATCCGTCGCACCGAGCGGCTGTTGCGCGAGGCGGTCCGCGACCCTTTAGTCGACATCGCCCCGCTCTATGGCGCGCTCGATCCGCGCGAGCAGGATCGCGCCATCGCTCCCGCACCGGCCGGACGACGCAAGGTGGTGCTCGCCACCTCCATCGCCGAGACCAGTCTAACCATCGAGGGCGTGCGCGTCGTCATCGACAGCGGCCTTGCCCGCGTGCCGCGCTTCGAGCCGGGCGTCGGGCTCACGCGGCTGGAGACGGTGCGGGTGTCGCGCGCCGCCGCCGACCAGCGTCGTGGCCGCGCCGGCCGCACAGCGCCAGGCGTGTGCCTGCGGCTCTGGAACGCACCTGAAACGGCCAGCCTCGTGCCCTTCGCCGCCCCGGTGATCCTCGCCGCCGACCTCTCCCGCCTCGTACTCGACCTTGCCGTCTGGGGCGTACGCGAGCCGGGCGCCCTGGCCTTTCTTGACCCACCGCCCGAGGCCGCCTGGCGGGAAGCACGTGCGCTGCTGCAAACGCTCGGCGCGCTCGATACCGACGGGCAGGCGAGCGAGCGCGGCCGCGCCATGGCGCGCCTGCCGCTGGAGCCGCGCCTTGCCCGCATGGTGATCGACGGCGCGCGCCGGGGGACGGGACGCACGGCCGCGCAGATCGCCACCATCGTCGCCGAACGCGGCCTCGGCGGCGATGGCTTGGACCTCATCCATCGCCTCGATGGCTTCCGACGGGAGGGTGGCCGCCGGGCCGAAGAGGCCCGCAGCCTCGCCGAACGGTGGACGCGCGAGGCGGAGGCTGCGATCTCACTGACCGCGCCCCGCGCCACCGCCGCCGCTCCCTCCCCCGCCGTGCTGCTGGCGCTCGCCTTCCCGGACCGTATCGCGCGCAACCGCGGCGACGGACGGCGCTTCTTGCTGGCCAATGGGCGCGGCGCTGCGCTCGATCCGGCCGCCGCGCTGGCCCGCGCGCCCTATCTCGCGGTGGCGGAGCTGACCGGCACGGCGGACGAGGCCCGCATTCTGCTGGCGGCGGAGCTCACCGACGCCGAACTGGAGGCGGAATTCGGCGACGCCATTACCCAGTCCGTCGAGACCAGTTTCGACGCCGCCGCCGGCGCCCTGCGCGCGCGGCAGGTGCGGCGCCTCGGCGGGCTGGTGCTCGCCGAGCGCCCTGCCTCGGTCAAAGCGGGACCGGAGACGGCCCTGGCGCTCGCCCTCGCCGCGCGGGACAAGGGGCTGGAACGGCTCGGCTGGTCGGATCACCAGCGCCAATGGCTCGACCGGGTGCGCTTTCTCCACGCCCGCCTGCCGGAGACCTGGCCGGACATCTCATGGGAGCGCATGGCGACGAGCGTGGAGGAGTGGCTGGCACCGCAGTTGGAGGGGCTGACGAGCCTCGCGCAGATCGACGCCAACCGGCTCGGTCCGGCGCTGAATGCCCTGCTGCCCTGGGATCTTGCCCGCCGGCTCGACGCGGAGGCGCCGACGCATTTCGAGGCGCCGACAGGCTCCCTATTACCTATCGACTACGCCGCCGAGGGCGGGCCGATGCTGAGCGTGCGGGTGCAGGAGCTGTTCGGTCTGAAGACCCATCCGAGCCTCGCCCAAGGACGCGTGCCGCTGACGCTGGCGCTGCTCTCGCCGGCCCACCGCCCCATCCAGCTCACGCGCGACCTGCCGGCCTTCTGGACCGGCTCGTGGCGCGACGTGCGGGCGGACATGCGCGGGCGCTACCCCAAGCATCCCTGGCCGGAAGATCCGGCCGATGCGGAACCCACGCGCCGCGCCAAACCCCGGAGCTAGCGCGAAAGGTTGCGTCAGATTCCTAACTATTCGGCTGCAAAGCATTAACCACGGAGCCAGTAACCGATCCCCGTCACCGCGCAGGGCCAGCGATTTAACGCGCGGTCAACATCTGCGGCGCAGGCTGAGCCCACAACAAAATCTGTCCGAAGACAGATATCGGCAAAGACAGCGCAAGCAGAGTAGGCCCATGAGAGAACTGGTTGACAGGGAGCTGGTCGGTCGCGACATGCGGCGGCGCGCGGTAGCCGCCCGCCGCACCCACAGCACCGGGCTGGAATATGGCCTGATCGCCGCAGCCCTGGCCATTGCCATCGTCACGGTGGTGGCCGGGCTCAGCGCCCGCTACGGCGGTGTGGAGGCGAATGCCGCCTCCAGCCTCAGTGGCATCGAACGCGCGGTGCGTTGACGATCAGCCCATGACGGTCAGCCCATGACCGGCGCCCGGCGGCGCGGCGTGACAGCCCGACTGGCGAGAATCTTGTCGACCCGCCGCCCATCCATGTCCACCACCTCGAACCGCCAGCCCAACGCCTCGAAGGCCGCGCCTTCCTGCGGCAGTTGCTTGAGTTCATGGAGCACAAAGCCCGCGGCCGTATGGAACCCCGAATCCTGAGGTAGCTTTATACCCAGGACATCGGCGAGTTCGTCCACCGGGGTAGAGCCGGCAACCAGATAGCTGCCGTCGGCGCGCTCGACCATATCGGGCTTCACCTGGCCGCCCTCATCGAGCACGACCGAGCCGGCAATGGTGTCGAGAAGGTCCGCCGGGGTCAGAACGCCGACCATCGAGCCATACTCGTCGACGACGAGCGCCAGCGGCGATTCCGCGTGGCGCAGCACCTTCATCGCGTCAAGCGCGCCGGCGGTCTCCACCAGCACGGCAGCCGGCTTGACGAAGCTGCGCGGGTCCGGCGTGTCGCCATCGAGATAGGCTTCGAGCAGGTCGCGGATGTCGATGACGCCGGTCGCTTCCTCCGGCGTGCCCTCGCAGGCCGGCATGCGCGTGTGGCGCGTCTCGCGTATGGTCTGGCGCACGACATCGGGGTCGTCGGTGAGGTCGATCCAGTCCACCTCGGTGCGTGGCGTCATCACCGCGCGGACCGGACGGTCGGCGAGGCGCATGACGCCGGCGATCATCCGGCGCTCATCCGGGTCGATCACCCCGGCCGTCTCCGCTTCCGCGACGATGGCGCGGATTTCCTCGTCGGTGACGTTGCTGTCGTCGCCCTTGCCCTTCTCGCCCAGCAGCCGGAGGACGACACGCGAGGAAATGTCCAGCAGCCAAACCGCCGGCGCGGCGATTCGCGACAGCAGCATCATGCCGGGCGCGACGAGCGTCGCGAGCCGTTCCGGACTCTGCAGCGCCAGACGCTTGGGAATGAGTTCGCCGAGGATGAGCGAGATGTAGGTGATGGCCGCGACCACCAGCGAATAGCCGAGGCCCTCGGCAAGGCCCGGCGACATGCCTTGCGCCTGCAGCCAGTCGCCGAGCTGATCACCCAGCGTGGCGCCGGAAAACGCACCGGCGAGAATGCCGATCAGCGTGATGCCGATCTGGACGGTGGAGAGGAAGCGGCCGGGATCGGCCGCAAGGGCGAGCGCGATGCGGGCACCGCGCGATCCATTATCCGCCATTGCCCGCAGACGCGCAGGGCGGGCCGAGACTACCGAGAGTTCGGCCATGGCGAGAACGCCGTTGATCAGCACAAGCAGGACAACGACGGCGATTTCAAAGAGAGGCATTGGGTCCGTGAGGGTGAACGATGCCGCAATTATGGGGCAGTACCCTGCTCTTGACCATGGCAGCGCCGCAATTTCCCCGAAACCATCATGCGGATGAGCGCCGGTTTGACGCCCGCCCGCGCGCGGCCTAGAAGCCCTCACCTGCTTCCGCTCGGGCCCCTCGCATGTCGTTCAACACCTTCGGCCAGCTGTTCCGCGTCACCACCTTCGGGGAGAGCCACGGGCCGGCGATCGGTGGGGTGGTCGATGGCTGCCCACCCGGCATCCGCTTCCGGGTGGAGGAGATCCAGGAGGCGCTGGACCGGCGCCGCCCCGGTCAGTCCCGCTTCACCACCCAGCGCCGCGAGCCGGACACGGTCAAGGTGCTCTCAGGCACGCTGCCGCAGGAAGATGGGTTTCATGTTACCACCGGCACGCCGGTCGCCCTGCTGATCGAGAATGTCGACCAGCGCTCTAAGGACTATGCGCAGATCGCCGAGAGCTACCGGCCGGGCCATGCCGACTACGCCTATGACGTGAAATACGGCCTGCGCGACCATCGCGGCGGCGGGCGCTCCTCGGCCCGCGAGACCGCGGTGCGCGTCGCGGCCGGGGCGCTGGCGGCCAAGGTGGTGGAAGGCGTCACCATCACCGGGGCACTGGTGCAGATGGGCGAAATCACCATTGACCGCGCCCACTGGGACAGCGCGGAGATAGGCCGCAACCCGTTCTTCTGCCCGGACGCGCAGGCGGCCGCGCGGATGGAGACTTATCTCGACGGCATCCGCAAGAGCGGCTCCTCGGTCGGCGCGGTCATTGAGGTGATTGCCGAAGGCGTGCCCCCCGGCCTCGGTGCGCCGCTTTACGGCAAGCTCGACGCCGACCTCGCCGGCGCGCTCATGAGCATCAACGCGGTGAAGGGCGTCGAGATCGGCGAGGGGTTCGCGAGCGCGGCCCTGACCGGTGAGGACAATGCGGACGAGATGCGCATGGGCAATGACGGCAAGCCCGTGTTTCTCGCCAACCATGCGGGCGGGATTCTCGGCGGCATCTCGACCGGGCAGCCGGTGGTGGCGCGTTTTGCGGTGAAGCCGACCTCTTCCATCCTCACACCGCGCAAGACGGTGACGCGCCACGGCGAGGACGCCGACATCGTCACCAAGGGGCGGCACGACCCCTGCGTCGGCATCCGGGCGGTGCCCGTGGGCGAGGCGATGGTGGCCTGCGTGCTCGCCGACCACCTGCTGCGGGCCCGCGCGCAGGTGGGCACCCCGCCTATCTGGCCGTTTCCGCGCTGACGGATATCGATTTCAGTAATACTGAAATTCTCGCTGAGCTTCATTGCGGCCGAATAAATCGCGGCTTATGATCTCCGCATGAAGCTTGCGGATTGGCTTGCCATGACAGGAACGACGCGCAGCGCCTTCGCGCGCAGCGTCGGCCTGTCGCCGGCCAGCATCACCGCCCTGTGCAACGACCAGCAAGCCTGGGTCTCCCGTGAAGCGGGCAGCCGCATCGCCGCCGCGACCGGCGGGGCGGTGACGCCCAATGACTTTCTTGGGATCGATAGCGTCGAGATAGCAATGATGAGCGACAATCTGCAGGCCCGCGTCCAGGCGGCGATCGAGGCATTCGCGCGCGGCGACATGCTGGTGGTGACGGATGACGACGACCGGGAGAACGAGGGAGACCTCATCGTCGCGGCGGTTCACGCCACGCCGGAAAAGCTCGCCTTCATCGTCCGCCACACCTCCGGCATCGTCTGCACGCCGATCACCGCCGAGCACGCCAAGCGGTTGCGGCTCAACCCGATGGTGACGGACAATGACGCCCCGCACGCCACCGCCTTCACCATCTCCGTCGACTACAAGCACGGCACCACCACCGGCATCTCCGCCGAGGATCGCACCGCCACGGTGCGCGGGCTCGCCAACCCCAATGCCGGCGCGGCGGATTTCGTGCGGCCGGGCCATATCTTTCCGCTCATCGCCAAGGAAGGCGGCGTGCTGATGCGCTCCGGCCATACCGAGGCGGCGGTCGATCTGTGCAAGCTCGCCGATCTCGAACCTGTGGGCGTGATCTGCGAACTGGTGAACGACGACGGCACGGTCATGCGGGGGCCGAAGGTCGCGGAATTCGCGGCCACGCACAATCTCACGCGCATCTCGGTCGCGGACCTCATCGCCTACCGGCAGATGCGCGAGAGGCTGGTGAGCCGGGCGGCGGAGTTTACCGCGCCGACGGCGGTCGGCGACATGCACGCCATCTCCTATGTCACCCCCTTCGAGCCGGTGAACCATATCGCGCTGGTGCACGGCAAGATCGGCGACGGCCGCGACGTGCTGGTACGATTGCACCGCGCCGACCCGATCGGTGACGTTTTCACCGGCGGCAAGGCCATCGCCGCGTCGCTGGAGCGCATCAAGGCGGAAGGTCGGGGCGTTCTCGTCTATCTGCGCGACGGCACGACGGGCGTTCCAGTGAATTCCGTGGGGCCGGAAGGCAGCGCCGCCGACAGCGCACGGCTGCGCGACGAGAGCTGGCGGGAGGTGGGGCTGGGGGCGCAGATCCTGCGCGATCTCGGCATTTCCTCGATCCGCCTCATCGCCTCGCGAGCCCGGACCTATGTCGGCGTCGCCGGTTTCGGCATCGAAATCACCGGCACGGAGACGCTGGACGGCTGATCGCGCTCACGCGAATGGCATAGTGGCGCTGTCATACGCCTGACATTTCGGCTTTGGGCAGGCCCGCAGGCATGTCACCATCCCCGTGACGCGTCTCTGACACGTCGTGTTCCCGTCCAGGACGGAGGTCGCGATGGCGTGCGTGAGAAGGTGGGCGAGCGCGGCGGCGGTGACGCTGACGGCCCTGCTGACGGTCTTTTGCGGGGCACAGACGACGCGCGCGCAGGAGACCGGATCCACCGTGGTCGATGTCGAACTGGTGCTCGCCGTCGACATTTCCTATTCGATGGACCTCGACGAACTCGCGCTCCAGCGCGACGGCTATAGCCGTGCCGTCACCTCGCCGGAATTCCTCAACGCCCTGAAACTCGGCCCCCATGGCCGCGTCGCCATCGCCTATGTCGAATGGGCGGGGGCGGATGAGCAGAAGCTGGTGGTCGACTGGATGCTGATCGGCAGCCCCGGCGAGGCCCGCGCCTTCGCCGACGCCATCAGTCGGGCGCCCTTGCGGCGCGTCTACCGCACCTCCATTTCCAGCGCCATGACCTTCGGTGCCGACCTGATGGAGGGCAACGGCATTCGCGGCCTGCGGCGGGTGATCGACATTTCCGGCGACGGCACCAACAATCAGGGGCCGCTGGTGGATGTCACCCGCGACGCGGTGGTGGCGCGCGGCATCACCATTAACGGCCTGCCGCTGATGCTGAAGGAGTCTGGCGGCTCGCTGCTCGATATCGGCGACCTCGACATCTATTACGAGGACTGCGTGATCGGCGGGCCGGGGGCTTTTGTCATTCCCGTGCGCGGCACGCACGAATTCGCCGACGCCATCAAGACCAAGCTGGTGCTGGAAATCGCCGGCGTCCGCCCGCCCCCCGCGCCGCTTGTGCGGCACGCCTCCGCCGCCGAGCCGCGCGTGTCCTGCTCCATCGGCGAGCGCATGTGGATGGAGCGCTGGGGCAATTGACGCCGCTCAGCGCCGGAAAACCCCCACCAGCTCCACATGCGAGGAGTAGAGGAACTGGTCCACCGGGGTGACGCGCTCCAGCCGGTAGCCGCCCTCGGTGAGGATCTGCGCGTCGCGCGCGAAGGTGGTCGTGTCGCAGGACACGCCGATCACCAG
>JAEZMI010000134.1 GCA_023414975.1 Pseudomonadota bacterium
TCCACACGCTGGCCGGGCGCGACATGGGTGAGCTGCGTTTCCTTGAAGTTCGCGCGCACATAGACATCGGGGATGGGCACGGCGGCGATGAGGTTGGTGCCGACGGTCACATAGTCGCCGACCTGGACGAGGCGGGCGCTGACGATCCCGTCAAAAGGCGCGACGACGGTGGTGTAGCCGAGCCTGAGCTGGGCCGTACTCAAATTGGCGCGGGCGGCATCGAGCGCGGCGTGAAGGGAGCCCTCCTGGCCGGTGAGGACATCCAGCTGGCGCTTCTGCGCCTCGATGGCCGCTTCCGCCTCGCGCACGTCCGCATTGGCCTTGGCGAGATTGGCCGTCGCCTGCTGCAGGCGCTGCTGCGTGCCGGCGATGCCGCCATTGACGAGGGCCTGCTGACGGTTGAACTCCTCTTCCATCTCGGTCGCGACCGCTTTCGCCGAGACGAGCTGGGCCTGCGCCTGCACGATAAGGGCGCGCTGGAGTTCTTCCTGATTGGCGAGATTGGCGAGCGCCGCCGCGGCACCGTCGACGCTCGCCTGCGCGCCGGCAAGGCTCGCCTGATAATCCGCCGGGTCGATCTCGACCAGCGGCTCGCCCGCCTTCACATGCTGGTAGTCGTTGACGAGAACCTTCAGCACATTGCCGCTGATGCGGGCGCTCAGGGTCGAGACGTCGGCTTCCACATAGGCGTCGTCCGTCGTCTGCACCGGGCGGTTGCTGGCCCAGCGCGCCCAGTTCACGTTGGCGGCGACCAGCAGAGCGCCGACGATGATCAGCGCGATCAGCGGAATAACCAGCCGCTTGAGCCCGCCCGCCACGACATCGATCGGTTCCGGGGCCGGCAGGCCGGCCGGCGATGGCGTCTCGCGCGGGGCGGGATCGGCGGGGGGCATGGCAGGTGGATCCATCGTGAAAGGGTCGGGACGTCGCGCGCCCGGCCCTCGATTATCGCGATGGTGCGGTGGCGGGCTTCCCGGTTGCCACTCCGCCGAGGCGCCGTGCGCGCCGGAAATCATGTCCGGGCACCGGCGCGCCCGCGCCGATCAGACTGGTTCAATCTGATCGGTGAATCGCTCTCTAGCGCCTGTGGCGCACCACGAGCTGCCAGAGCTGGATCGCCGTGCCGATGCCGGCGAAGGCGAGGCCCGTGAGGACGACCATGCCCCAGCCCCCCTGCTGCCAGGCCAAGGTCGCGGCCGCCGAGCCCAAGGCCCCGCCGAGGAACATGGAGCCCATGAGCACCGTGTTGAGCCGCGAGCGCGCCGCCGGGCGCAGGGCGTAGACGATGTGCTGGTTGGACACCAGCGCCCCCTGAACGCCGAAATCCAGCAGCAGCACGCCGACGATCAGCCCCACCAGCGAGCCCCAGACCCCGAAGACGACCCACGAGGCCAGCACGAAGGCCGCGCCAAGGGCGACGGCATGGGTCGGCCCATGTCGGTCGGCAAAGCGGCCGGCAAGAGGGGCGGCGAGGACGCCGGCCGCGCCGACGAGGCCGAACAGACCGGCGACATCCGCGCCCAGCCCGAACTCGGGCTGCTCCAGACGGAAGGCGAGAATGGTCCAGAAGGCGGTGAAGGTGGCGAACAGCGCGGCCTGGGTGATGGCGGCGAGGCGCAGCGCGGGGAATTCCACCCAAAGATGGCCGATCGAGCGCAGCAGGCGGCCATAGCTCAGCGTCGAATCCGGCGTGCTGCGCGGCAGCACCACGGCCATCAGCCCGGCCGTGGCGAGCGCCAGCGGCACGCCGAGCCAGAACATGTCGCGCCATCCCCAATGGGTGGCGACGAAGCCGGCCAGCGTGCGGCTGAGCAGGACACCGGTGAGCAGGCCCGCCATGACCGTGCCGACGGTGGCGCCACGACGTTCCGGAGCGGCAAGATGCGCGGCGAAGGGCACGATCTGCTGCGCCACGGTGGCGCCGAGGCCGACGAGGAAGGAGGCGGCGACCATCAGCCCCGCGTTCGGCGCCAGCGCGACCAACGCCAGCGCGGCCGCGACGAGGAGGAACTGGCCGACGATGAGGCTGCGCCGTTCGAGAAGGTCGCCGAGCGGCACCAGAAGGAAGAGGCCGGCGGCATAGCCGAGCTGGGTCGCCGTGGGAATGGCGGCTGCGAGGGGGCCGGGCAGATCCTGCTCGATCACGGCGAGCATGGGCTGGTTGTAATAGATGTTGGCGACGGCGAGGCCGGTGGCCGCGGCCATGGCGAAGGTGGTGCCGGCGCCGATATGGGCGGGTGCCCGCGCCGTGCCGTCGGCGCTTTCCTGGGCGGACATGGGGTATCTCCTGAGCGGGAGGCCGGGGACGGTTCGTTCCGCGCGAGGCTCCGGCTGTTTCGGCGATGGAGATATAGCTGATGCTGATTTCGTTATAGTGTCTTGTTCAGATACACGACTATAACGAATGTCGTTACACGATGAGAGGGTGGCCGGAAGATGCTCGATCTCGCCGCCGTCACCTTGCTCGTCGAGCTTGCCGCCGCCGGCAGTCTCGCCTCCGCGGCGCGTCGGCTGCATCTCTCGCCCATGGCGGCGAGCCGGCTGCTGGCCAAGCTGGAACAGGAACTTGGCGTGAGGCTCGTTCAGCGCACGACACGCTCGCTTTCCTTCACCGATGACGGGCTCGCCTTCCTCCCCCATGCGCAGACCTTGGTGGAAGACCAGGCGGCGGCGCTGGCGAGCGTGAGCGGACGAGGCGCGGAGCCGGGCGGCATATTGCGTGTCAGCGCTTCGCTCGCTTTCGGCCGCAAGGTGCTGGCACCGCTGTTGGTGGAGTTCCTGCGGGCGCATCCGCGCCTCGACGTGGAACTGCAGTTGAGCGACAAGGTGGTCGACATCGTCGCCGAGGGGCTGGATGTCGGCATCCGCATCGCCGACCTCGCCGATAGCAGCCTCATCGCCCGCAAGGTCGCCGACAGCCCACGCCTGCTGCTGGCGGCGCCGTCCTATATCGCCAGCCGCGGCGTCCCGGAGCGGCTCGACGATCTCGCCGCGCACACCTGCCTCACCTCCAGCGTCACGCCGCATTGGGCGTTTCGCACGGAGAACGGCCGGCGCCGGCTCGGCGTGCGCGGGCGCTTCTCGGCCAATTCGCTGGACGCGGTGGAGGAAGCCTGCGTCGGCGGGCTCGGCATCGCCCTGCTCTCGCACTGGCATGCCCGCGAGGAACTGGAGCGCGGCCGGCTGACGGAAATCCGCCTCGCCGATGCCCAGAGCGAACCCCTGACCATCTGGACCGTGTACCCGACGCGGCGTCTCGTGCCGGCAAAGGTGCGGCTGTTCATCGATGCGCTCGCCGCCCGGCTGGCGCGGCAGGCCTAGAGCCTGCGCCGATCAAATGGGTTCAATCGGATCGGCGCTATTCCGCGAGGCCGGCCACCAGCGCGGGCAGGCGGATGGTGACGCGACCTCCGCAGGCGGTCCCCTGTGCCGGCGCGATGGCGATCTCGCCCTCATGCGCGCCGATGATGGTGCGGCACATGGCGAGGCCGAGCCCCATGCCGTTCGCCTTGGTGGTGAAGAACGGCTCGAAGGCCTTGGCGGCGGCCTCGGGTGAGAATCCGGGTCCCGTATCGGCGACCTCGATCTCGATCCCCCGCAAGGTCCGGCGGGTGGAGAGCCTTATCTCCCGCACCGTACTGGCGGCCGAGGTCATGGCCTGCGCGGCATTCACCATCAGGTTGATCAGGACCTGCTGCAACAGGATGCGGTCGCCGCGAACCAGGATGCCGGGCGCGCCCAGCGCCGCCTGCAGGGTGGCGCCATGGGCGGCGAGTTCGGGCTGGACGAGGCGAATGGCTTCCTCGACCAACGGCTCGAAATCCAAGGGCAAGCGGTCGGGCTCGACCTTGGTCATGAAGGAGCGCACGCGCCGCACCACTTCGGAGGCGCGGCGGGCGGCGGCCGCGGCCTCGCGGATCGAGGCGCGCACCTCGTCGAGGTCGGGCGGGTCGCGGTCCATCCAGCGCGCGGCGGCGTCGGCGTTCAGCGCGATGGCGGCGAGCGGCTGGTTGATCTCATGGGCGATGGAGGCGGAGACCTCGCCGATGGTCGCCGCGCGCAGGGCATGGTCGAGCTGGTCGCGCGTGCGCTGAAGCGTTTCCTGCACGCGCACGCGCTCGGTGATGTTGAGCACGCTCACCTGCACGCGATCCAGCGCGCCGTCCGGGGGGAAATTGAAAGCGGCAATGACGCGAAGCCGTTCGCCCGAACGGGTGCGCACCGCCGATTCCGTCTCCCAGCTCGGCACTCGCGCATCCAGAGCCACGAGGAAGCCGATGAACTGGGTGACGTCGTCCTCGAGGAACTCGTGGAGGGAAGCGAAGAACTCCTCCTTGCTGGCGACGCCCATCATGCGCAGCGCCGTCGTGTTCACGTCGATGATCCTCACCGACTCGCGCATCCGGCGCACGAAATCGAGGTTCGCGGCGAGGTAGGCGGGCAGATCGACGATGCCGCCTGCGCGCAGCGCGTCGAGCTCCGCCTTCATGGGCCGCAGATCATGCTCCCAGATGGCGACGGCGAGGTTCTCGAAGATCGTCCGGTAGCGCTGCTCGCTCCGGCGCAGCGCTCCGGCCTGCATGTTGAGTGCGCGCCGGTCGATCTCGCGGCAGAACAGCAGGAAGGCGGTCGCCAGAAGCGCGGCGAGGCTGAAAAACAGCCGCAGCGTGGCGTCGAGCTGGCCACGCAGGCCGTGCATATAGGTGAAACTGAAGAGTGTGAGACCGGCGCAGAGCGCGGTCGCCCCAAGGATCGCGCGGCGCGATCCGCCCTCGCCGATGATGATGAGCACGAGCACATAGAGCACCGCCACGGCACTGCCGAGCGCGGTGAAGGTGTCGATGGCAAAGATCGCGGCCGCGAGCAGCAGGGCGCCGACGCGGCGGTAGGTGGGGGCGAACGGGCCCCCCGTCGTCAGCTGCATGCCCGCACATCAACTCGATTGTAGCGTGCGCGATACTAACGCCGCCGCAGGGCATGTCATCTCTTCCTGGGGATGAGGAAACTATCTCCAGGTATAGGCTCGGTGATCGGCTCCCGGCGCGGGGGCCCGGCGGTTATGCCGCGTCGCGGGCGACGGCGCGGAGCCGCTCCACCAGGCTGCGCGCATCGCGCGGGCCGTCATAACGCTCCCCGTTGATGAACAGGCTCGGCGTCCCGTTGACGCCGCTGCGCACGCCCGAGATGAAGTCGCGCCGTACGGCGTCCTCATGCGCGCCGGCGAGCGCGCCACGAATGGCCTCGTCGTCCAGCCCGACCGCCGCGCCGTAGCGGGCGAGGCTGACGGCATCGAGCGCATCCTGATGCTCGTAGAGCATGTCGTGCATCTCCCAGAACTTTCCGATGGCGGCGGCCGCCTCCGCCATTTCCGCGGCGCGGACGGCATGGGGGTGAGCCTCGGCGAGCGGAAAGTTGCGGAAGACGAAGCGGAGCTGGTCGCCCATCAGGCGCTGCACCGCCTTCAGTTCGGGATAGGCTTCCCCGCAATAGGGGCATTCGTAGTCGCCATACTCGACCAGCGTCACCGGCGCGTCGGCCGGGCCCTGGGCGTGATCATGCGGTCCCACGGCGGGGGTGAGGGTGCCGTGCGTGTTCATGATACGCTCTCCTTCGGCGTCTCCAGGGATTCCAGAGCGGTGAGGATCCCGTCGGCGCCGGGGTTCAGCCCGAGCGGCGAGACATAGCTCCAGCGGATGATGCCTTCCGCATCGATGACGAAGAGCGCCCGCTCGCTGGTGCCTTCCTGCGCGCGGTAGACGCCATAGCTCTGCGCCACGGCCCCCTTCGGCTCGAAATCGGCGAGCAGCGGAAAGTGCAGGCCGCGATCATGGGCGAAGGCGGCGTGGCACCACACACCGTCGGTCGAGATGCCGACGAGATGGGCGCCATGGCGGCGGAACTCGGGAAGGATCTCGTTGTAGAGACCCATCTGGTCGCCGCAGACCGGGCTCCAGTCCGCCGGATAGAAGGCGAGGATCACCGGGGCGCCGCGCAGATCCGCGAGGGAAAGGGTTTGGTCCGGCGTCGCCGGCAGCGCGAAGTCGGGCGCCGGCTGGCCGGCGGGCAGCGCCATTGGGCGGCCGGAAGGCTGAAGCGCAGTCATGGACGCCTCCTGTTGATGCGAACCGTCGCTGGGCCTTGGGGCGGCGGCTGACGGCCGCCCCGTGCCGCACGCTCAGTGGTTGGAGCGGGTGGTCTCGTAGAGGAACCAGCTGCGACGCTCGGCCTCGTCGATCCAGACCTCGATCAGGCTGGTGGAGGCGACGTCGTTATATTCCTCGCAGACCGCATGGGCCGCGCGCAGGAAGCCGGTCAGGCGGCGATTGTCCTCGGCGAGTTCGGCCAGCATGTCCTGCGCGGTCACGTACTCGGCGTCGTTGTCGGCGAGGCGCTGGATTCGGGAGATGTGGCCGATGGAACGCAGCGTGGTGCCGCCGACCTTGCGCGCACGCTCGGCCAGCGCGTCGGTGGTGGCGAAAATCTGCTCGCCCTGCTCGTCCAGCATGAGGTGATAGTCGCGGAAGTGCGGGCCGGACAGATGCCAGTGGAAGTTCTTGGTCTTGAGGTAGAGCGCGAACATGTCGGCGAGCACGCCGGTGAGGGCGGCGGCGATGTCGCGCGTGGCATCGGCGCCGAGATCGGTGGGAGTGCGCAGCGGGGCGATCTGGCGGGTCTTGGCGGAATCGGTCATGGATCTCACTCCGGCGGTCGGAAGTGTCCGGCACCGCGGCGGCTGATCCGGCGGCGGCCCTGACGGCATCGAGGCTAGGTCCGTCGAAGCCTTTGCGAAATCGGTCCTAGGGTTGGCGGGCTCATACTTGGGTGTGTGCGGCCTCGACCGAAGGTGGCGGCACCTCACGGGCGCCGTTCAGTGGGGCCCGAGCGCCGCGTCGAGGCAGGCGATCATCTCGCTGCCGTCGAAAGGCTTGGCGAGGAAGCCGATGGCGCCGGCCTCCGTCACCTGGCGGCGGATGCGGTCTTCGGGAAAGGCCGTGATGAAGATGACGGGTGTGTGCCGGCCGCGAGCGCGCAGGGCCGCCTGCAACTCCACCCCGCTCATGCCCGGCATCTGCACATCCGTGATGACGCAGTCGGGCGCCTCCTGGGCCTCGGCGCGCAGAAAGTCCTCCGCCGAGGCGTAGGTGCGGGTGACGAGCCCGAGGGACCGGACGAGGCTCGCGGTCGCGATGCGCACCGACTCATCGTCGTCGACGATCGCGACCATCGGGGATTGGCGCACGATGAAATCCTTTCAGGCCGGCGGCCGGTGCCTAAAGAGGGCATCGTGGCCGACCTGTTCCTATATGGTCCGCTGAGGTGATGAGGTGAATCATATCAAGGTTTGCCGGAGCTATCTCTTCGGCGCCGACAGGCCGAGCGTCTCGGCCATGCGCACAAGGTCGGCGAGCGAGCGGGCACCCATTTTGCGCATCACATGCCCGCGGTGGATCTTCACGGTGATCTCGCTGAGGCCGATCTCGCCGGCGACCTGCTTGTTCATCAGTCCGGCGGTGACGAGGGTCATCACCTCCTTCTCGCGGGCGGTCAGCGTCTCATAGAGCTGCTGCACGCCGGCCACCGCCCGGTCGGCCTCCCGGCGGGCCCGGTCCTGCTCGATCGCGGCGGCGACCGCATCGAGAATGTCCTGGTCACGGAAGGGTTTGGTGAGGAAATCGACCGCGCCGGCCTTCATCGCGCGGACGGTCATGGGGATATCGCCATAGCCCGTCATGAAGATCACCGGCATGTTCATGCCCGAGCGCGCGAGCTGGGACTGGAAGTCGAGACCGCTGACGCCCGGAAGCCGGATGTCGAGGACGAGGCAGCGCGGCACGTCGGGAAGGCGCGCGGCGAGGAATTCGGCGGCCGAACCGAAAAGTTCGACCTTGAGGCCGATGGAGCGGAACAGGCTGGAGAGCGCGGCGCGCAGATCGGCATCGTCATCCACGACGATGACCACCGGATCGACGGATTCGGGAGGTGTGCCGCGCGGCGCGGGGGGCGGGTTCACGGCGTGGCCTCCTTCGCGGCAGGCAGGATGACCGTGAAGGTCATCCCGCGGTCGGCATTGCGGCTTGCTTCGATGCGCCCGCCATGAGTGTCGATCAGCGACCGGCTGATGGAAAGGCCGAGGCCCATCCCATCGGGTTTCGAGGTGTAGAAGGGTTCGAACAGGCGCGACAGCCCCTCCTCCGCCACCCCCGCGCCGCTGTCGCGCAGGGCAAGGCGCAGGACGGGGCCGTCCTGGCCGGGCTCGACGCGGGAGCGCACCACGAGGCGGTGCGGGCGGGGCGTGCCCTCCATCGCCTGGGCGGCGTTGATGGCGAGGTTGATGATGACCTGCTGAAGCTGCACGCGGTCGCCGGCCAACGGCGGGAGATCGTCGGCGAGCTCGAGCGTGAGCGTGACCTTGTAGCGGTCCAGTTCCCGGCCGATCAGGGCGAGGCTGTCGAGCACCATGGCGTTGAGGTCGAGCGCCTCGTGATGCGAGGGCTGGCGCCGCGACAAGGCGCGCAGCCGCGCCACCACGTCGCCGGCCCGCCGGCCATTGGCGATCATCCGCTCGACCGAGGCCAGGGCCTCGCCCACATCCGGCACCGGCCGGCGCAGCCAGCGCAGGCAGGCCTCGCCATTGGTGACGACGGCGGCGAGCGGCTGGTTCACCTCATGGGCGATGGAGGCGGTGAGCTGCCCGAGCGTCGCCATGCGTGTGACATGGGTCAATTCCGCCTGGGCTTCGTCCAGCCGGTCCTGCGAGGCCTTGCGCGCGGTGATGTCGTTATTGGTTTCCATGATCGCCTGCGGGCGCCCCTGCTCGTCGCGAAGCAGCGACCAGCGGCTGGCGACAACAACGCGCGAGCCGTCCTTGCGGGCATGGCGAAGCTCGCCCTCCCAGCGGTCGCGGCGCGCAATGTCGGCGGCGGCGGCCTCCGCGGAGACCGGGAAGCCGGTCCGCAGCAGCTCGGCGGTGCGGCGGCCGACCGCCTCCTGCGCGCTCCAGCCGTACAGTTCCTCGGCGCCGCGGTTCCAGTAGAGGATGGTGTCGTCGGCCTTACGGACCACGATCGCGTCATGGGTGAGGTCGAGCAGCGCCGCCTGCCGGCGCAGCGACTCGCCGGCGCGCCGATTGCGCAGGCTGAGCAGGGTGGTCACGAGGATGGCGGAGATCGCCACGACCGCCCGTGCCACCGCCTCCGGTTCGAAGCGGATGTTGTGAACGGCGAAGAAGCTGATGCTGGTGAGCCCGATGCACAATCCGCCCGCCATCAGGATGCCGCGCGCCGAAAGAACGTCCGCCAGTAGCATCATCACGGCGACGTAGAGAACGGCGACCGCCATGTCGAGCGGTGTCACCGTGTCGACAAGGAAGATGGCGAGGCTCAGCAGCCCGGCGAGCAGCGGAACGAGCGCGGAGCGGGCGCCGGGCGCCGGGCCGGGCGCGAGAGCGAGCGTCTTCATCGGCGGCGACCGCCGGAAAGGATACGGGCGGCAGGGGGAGGAGAGGAGTGGCAAACGGGCATGGCCCGCACTCTACCAGCTTCGCTCCGGCGGCCCGGTATACATAGGTATGGGAAAGCTAGAACGAATAATCGTGCCGGTACCCCCTCAACGAAACGGGGCATAACTGTCAAAGTGAGGCGCTTCGCCGTCGGCCGGCGCTTTGTAAAACGAGGTCATACATGTCCGCGAATGTTGCCGCCCTCATCGTTTCCACGCTCCATCAGATCGGCGTCCGGCGGATCTATGGCGTTGTCGGCGACAGTCTGAACGGCTTTACCGAGGCGATCCGGGAGACCGGTACGATCGACTGGATTCACGTGCGGCATGAGGAGAGCGCGGCTTTCGCCGCGGCGGGCGAATCGCAGATCACCGGTGAGCTCGCCGTCTGCGCCGGTTCCTGCGGGCCGGGCAATCTGCACCTCATCAACGGCCTGTTCGATGCCCAGCGCACCCGGACCCCGGTGCTCGCCATCGCGGCGCAGATTCCCTCGCAGGAGATCGGCGGCGGCTATTTCCAGGAGACGCACCCGCAGAACCTGTTCCAGGAATGCAGCGTTTATTGCGAACTGGTCTCCAGCCCCGAGCAGATGCCCTATGTGCTGGAAAACGCCATCCGTGCCGCGGTCGGCAAGCGCGGCGTGGCGGTGGTGGTCATCCCCGGCGATGTCGCGCTGAAGCCGGCGCCCGCCCGCAAGGTTTCGCCCAATGCCGGCCTCCTGCCGCCCGTGCCGCGTGTCGTGCCCGCCGAGGGCGAGGTCGACGCGCTGGCGCACCTTCTCAACAGCGCCGCGACGGTGACGCTGTTCTGCGGGCGCGGCTGCGCGGGAGCGCATGAGCCGCTGCTGGCCCTAGCGGAAAAGCTCAAGAGCCCGATCGTCCATGCCCTCGGCGGCAAGGAGCATGTCGAGTATGACAACCCCTACGATGTCGGCCTGACCGGCTTCATCGGCTTTGCCTCCGGCTATGAGGCGATGCATGAATGCGACCTGCTGCTGATGCTGGGGACCGACTTCCCCTACAAGCAGTTCTTGCCGGATGACGTGACCATCGCCCAGGTGGACGTGCGCCCCGAGCAGCTCGGCCGGCGCTGCAAGCTCGATCTCGGTGTGGTCGGCGATGTCGGGCTGACCATCGAGGCGCTGCTGCCCAAGCTCACCGCCAAGACGGATCGCTCGCATCTCGACGCATCGCTGAAGAAGTACCAGAAGGTGCGTGCCGGGCTCGACGATCTCGCCACGGGCACGGCGGGCAAGCCGCCGATCCATCCGCAATATCTCGCGCGTCTCGTGAGCGAGGCGGCGGCGGAGAATGCGGTGTTCACCTTCGATGTCGGCACGCCGACCATCTGGGCGGCGCGCTACCTGAAGATGAACGGCAAGCGGCGCCTGATCGGCTCGCTGGCGCATGGCTCCATGGCCAATGCGATGCCGCAGGCGATCGGCGTGCAGGCCGCCCAGCCCGGCCGGCAGGTCGTCTCGCTCTCCGGCGATGGCGGTTTCACCATGCTGATGGGCGACCTGATCACGCTCACCCAGCAGAAGCTGCCGGTGAAGGTGGTGATCTTCAACAACGGCACGCTCGGCTTCGTGGCGCTTGAGATGAAGGCGAACGGCTTCGTCGAGATCGGCACCGAACTCGACAATCCCGACTTCGCCGCGATGGCGCGCGCCATGGGCATTCACGGCGTGCGGGTGGAGGATCCCGGCGCACTCCCGGCGGCGGTGAAGGACGTTCTGTCCCATGACGGGCCGGCGGTGCTTGACGTCGTGACGGCCCGGCAGGAGCTGTCCATGCCGCCGACGATCGGCGTGGAGCAGGTGAAGGGCTTCGGCCTGTGGATGATCCGCGCGGTGATGAGCGGACGCGGCGACGAGGTGCTCGATCTCGCCCGCACCAATCTTCTCGGCCGCTGAACGCGCCCTGGCGACAGGATAACCGGAACCTGGCCCGCCGCGGCCGGGTTTCATGGGGCAGGAGGACGTTACCATGACCCATATCCGCTACGAGATCGTCGAGCACAATGGTGGCTGGGCGTACAAGCTGGGCGATGTCTATTCGGAGACGCACCCGACGCATGAAGGGGCGCTGAAGGCGGCGAAGGACGCCGCGGCGCGCCAGTCGATGCCCGGGGAGACCCGCCCGATCCTCTACCAGGACGCGCAGGGCAAATGGGTCGAGGAAACCGCGCAGGGCTTCGACCGGCCCGAGGCCGAGGTGTCCGACACCGACCCGAACTGGGCGAGCAAGGGATGAGATGCGGGGGCTTCGGCCCCCGTTTTCACGTATGCAAATCAGCCACCGGCGAGGGCGAGCAGCCGGTCGAGCGCCACACGGTCTCCCAGCGCCGCCGCCTTCTCGCGCGGGGTGAGCAGCGTCAGTGCCGCCGCAAGGCTCGCCGCATCTTCCACCTTGGCCCGCGCCACCAGCCTTTCAGGGGCATAATCGCCGGCTTGCCGCTCGCCGCCATCCGCCAGCATGCGTCGATGCGCGGCCAGCAGCGCCGGATCGTCGGCGAGCCGGCGCACGGCCTCGACCTCTTCCGCCTCGGCGC
>JAEZMI010000211.1 GCA_023414975.1 Pseudomonadota bacterium
GGCCTGGCAGGACCTGTCCCGTGCGCTCGGCCACAACGCCATGTTCACCCGGCGGGGCTACATGATGGTGGCGGAGACCGAGCGCACCGCCGACATGCTCCAGTCGATCACCGCCATCCATCGCGGCCACGGCGTGCGGCACGAGATGATGCGGGGCGCGCGGGTCACGCAGATGCTCCCGGCCATCGACGCGCGGCAGGTCACAGCGGCCCTGATGCTGCCCGATGGCGGCGTCGCGCCCCATCATGCCGCCATGAAGGCCCTCCGGCAGGCCTGCGAGGAGCGGGGGATCCTGCTGCGCTACCGCACGCCCGTCACCGGCATCGAGCGCGATGGCGGGCGGGCGTGCGCCGTGAGCGTGGGCGACCACCGCATCGCGGCGGACAGCGTGGTCGTGGCCGCCGGCGGGCATAGCCCCGAGGTCGCGGCGCTGGCGGGCGTCACCCTGCCGGGTTTCGGCATGCGCATCGAGGCCATGGCGCTCGAACCGGTGCGCCCGCTCATTCGCCCCGCCCTCGCCCTGATCGACAGCCTTTGCTACCTGCATCAGACCGGGCGCGGCGAAGTGGTGGGCGGCACCGAAGTGCCCGAGCGCCCGCGCATGAGCCTCTCGGCCGATCTCCCGGTCCTGGCGCTCACCGCCTCCGTCTATGCCCGGCTTTTCCCACGCCTGCGGTCGCTGCGCGTCCTGCGGCACTGGGCGGGTCTGATCCACGCGACGCCCGATTACGCGCCTCTGATCGGCCAGCATCCGGAGTTGAAAGACCTGTGGATCACGGCCGGCTGGTCCTATGGCTGGGCCGGCGGTCCGGGTGCCGGCATCTTGCTGGCGCGTGCGATCGCCACCGGCGAGATCGACAGCCGGATGGCCCCCTTCGCCATCGACCGCTTCGACCGGGGGGCGCCGCTGAAAGACCCCGCCATCGTGCTGTGACGATCCGCCCAATTTCTGCCGACGCCTCCTTCTGCCGCCGAGGACGACCATGAGCCCGCGAACCGCCGGACAGGTAGCAGCGCCCGCCCCGACCGGGCGCGAAATCGACACCGCCCAGCGCGAGGTCGGGCGCCGGATCAAGGCGCTGCGGCTGTCGAGAGGGCTGACGCTGACGCAACTGTCGGAAAAGACCGGCCTGTCGATCGGCACCCTCTCGCAGATCGAACGGGGCATGACCTCTCCGACCGTGCGCACCCTTTTCGGCCTCGGCACCGCGCTCGGGGTGTCGCCGGCCTGGCTTCTCGATCCCGCCGCCTCCAACGCCGGGGACGACGATTTCGTCACCCGCGCGGGCCGCGGCAAGCTGCTGATCCGCGACCGGGGGCTGGAGAAAACCGTCATCACCCCGGCGGCGGCGAACCGTCTCAAGGCGTTTCTGGTGCGGCTGGAGCCGGGTGCCAGCTCGGGCGACGGCCCCTACTCCCATAACGGTCAAGAGGTCGGCTATGTGGTGGCCGGCACGATGGAACTGGAGATCGGCGAACGAAGCTACGTCCTGAACGCCGGCGACTGTTTTGCCTTCGACAGCGAGATCGCACACCGTTTCTGGAACAGCGGCGGCACCCTCGCCACCATCGTCTGGGTGAACGCCGCCGACGCCGCCTAGGAGCCACGGCGCCGCAGCCGGGGCGGGCGCGCGCCTTTTCGCGCCCGCCGCTGGCGTCACTTGCTGTAGGCGGCGAGGTTCGAGGGCAGGATGAGATCGTAGGGCACCCAGTCGAACTGCGGGACGAATTTGCCGGATGTCATCGCGACCGCATCTTCCGCGGCGCGGGCTCCCTGCGCGGCGGCGTTCTGCAGAATGGTGAAATCCAGCGTTCCGGCCTTCATGGCCTCGAGGCCGGCGGGGGTTCCGTCGACGCCCGCGACGACGACCGTGTCGGGGGCGATGCCCGCCTTGTTCAGGGCGCTGATGGCGCCCAGCGCCATCTCGTCATTCCCGGCGGCGATGGCGTCGAACTTCACGCCGCGCGCCAGCATGCCGGAAATCATCGTCTCCGCCTGCGCGCGGTCCCAATTCGCGCTCTCGTCGCCGACAACCTTGATGCCCGGCGTTACGCCGAGCACTTCCTCGATACCGCTGCGCCGCCCGATGGCGGCGGGATGGGTGTTCTCGCCGCGAATGATGACCACATTGCCGCTGCCTTTCAGCCGGTCGGCGATGAGGCGCATCTGCAGACGCCCCGCCACGAGATCGTTGGAAACCACGAGCGCCACCGGCGAGTCGAAGCGCTTCTCCTTCGGCATCAGGTTGAGAAAGACGATCGGAATATTGGCCTGCGCGGCGAGCCCGGTCATCGTCGTCGCCTGCGTCTGGCTCGCGGGGATGACGATCAGAGCGTCCACCTTCTTGGCGATCAGGTCGCGCACCTGGGCGATCTGGCGGTCGGGATCCCCGGCGGCATTGGCGATGTCGACCTCGGCGCCGCTTTCGCCGGCGCGCGCCTTCACGGCATCCAGCAAGGCTTGCAGGAAGATGTCGACGCTCCGCGTGGAAACGCCGACGGTGGTGGCCTCGGCCGCATGGAGGCCGGCCACGCTGAAGGCCAGCGCCGCCGCGGCGCCACGGAGAAAGCTGAGGGAAGCCAGGGAACCAAGACGTTTCATGATCTGAAAATCCTGTCTGTCAGGAAGCGGCGGGTCACGCGGCGCGGACGGAGTGGAGAAAGTTCGTCACTTCGTCACGCAGCGCCTCCGACTGGCGGCTCAGCCCGTTCGCCGCCGTGAGGACCTTGTTGGCGGCCTGTGCGGAGCTTTGGGCGGCCTCGGTGACATTTGCGATGTTGCGCGTAACCTCGGCCGTTCCCGCGGCGGCCTGCTGCACGTTGCGGGCGACTTCGTTCGTGGTGGCCCCCTGTTCCTCGACGGCGGCGACGATGGTGATCGACGCCTTGTTCATGTCGTCGATGGTGCGGCCGATGTTCTGGATCGCGGCGACAGCGTCCTCGCTGGAGCTCTGCACGCCGGCGATCTGTCCGGAAATCTCGGCCGTCGCCTTCGCGGTCTGGGCGGCCAGCGTCTTCACCTCCTGGGCGACCACGGCGAAGCCCTTGCCGGCTTCTCCGGCCCGCGCCGCTTCGATCGTGGCGTTGAGCGCCAGCAAATTGGTCTGGCTGGCGATCTGCTCGATGAGGCTGACGATGGCGCCGATCTTCTCCGCATCGGTGCGCAGGCTGCTCATGCGGGTATTGGTCTGCTGCGCCTCGGCGGAGCCGCGCCCTGCCACCGCGGTCGATTGCGTCACCTGCCGGCCGATCTCCTGGGCCACGCTCGACATCTGCTGAATGGCCGCCGCGACGCCCTGAACGTTGGTCGTGGCCTGTTCGGCGGCGGCGGCCCCGGCCGCCGACTGCACGCTGGTTTCCTCGGCGGCGGCGGACAGGGTCTGCGCGGCGGTCTCCAGATCACGGGAGGCATCGGAAACCTGCGTCACGACGGCGCCGATCGCGTTCTCGAAGCGGTCGGCGAGGGCATGCATCTCGCGCCGCCGCGCGTCCCTCTGCTGCGCCTCGGCGGCGGCGCGGTCGGTGCG
>JAEZMI010000309.1 GCA_023414975.1 Pseudomonadota bacterium
GTTTCCACCGTGCGGGCGGCTTCGCTGACGAGATCCTGCGAGGAGGATTTCAGCTCGGGGTGCAGCAGGTCGGGCTGGAGAAAGAAGCGCCGCGCCTTGGTGCCGGCGGTGCGGGCGAGCTTCTGCGCCAGCGCCACGCGGGATGCGAGCGCCGCCGACGGGCCGCGTGCCGCAGTCCCGGTCTCCGTGCCGTGCGCGCCAGACGCCATGCGTGTCTCCCCTCTGCCGTTTCGCGGACCCTGCAGTTCGCGGGCTATATTGATGCCATGCTATTGCATAATCCAGATTACAAATGTATCGAATTTCGCACGACGCGACGGAAGCGTCCCATCCAGTTCCTGATCGCCCGCTCCGGCGGGGTGCCGAAAGCTCCTTTCCGCCGCGCGCCGGCGGCTCTTGGAGATCGGCGATCGCGAGGGAAACGGGCGGGAGCGGCCGGAGCCAACAAGACGAGACGGCCGAGCCGTCCGATCGGCCCGCTGCCCGGCGGCGCCACGCCATCTCAGGAGGAAAGACATGAAGCGTGCATTGAGAATCTGCGCCAGCGTGGTGGCGCTCGCCGCCGCGACGGCGGCGATGCCGGTCGCGGCCATGGCCGACTGGCTGGAAGAGGCCGCCAAGCCGCTCAAGGGGACCGAGGTCAACGGCATCTTCCTCGACCGTCCCGGCTATCGCGCCATTATCAAGCTGCTGCCGGAGTTCGAGAAGAAGACCGGCATCAAGGTCAATTACGAGATCGTTCCCTATGAGAACGCCCGTGAGAAGGAGGTGCTGAACTTCACCTCGCGCGGTGATCTCACCATGGCGCTGGTCGATCTCGTCTGGATCGGCGAGTTCGCCGAGAATGGCTGGCTCGTGCCGGTCGACGACCTCGCCAAGGACAAGGCGATCACCGACCCGAACCTCAATCTCAAGGGCTTCTTCCCGCTGCTGCTCGACGCTTTCGGCAGCTGGGGCGGCACGGTCTACGGCCTGCCCTTCGACAATTATTCAGGCCTGCTCTTCTACAATTCCTGCAAGCTCAAGGAAGCGGGCTTCGACAAGCCGCCGGCGACCTGGGCCGAGTTCAAGGACGTGTACGCGCCCAAGCTCACCGACGCCTCGAAGAACCAGTTCGCCTATGCCCTGCAGTCGCGCCGCGGCGAGACGCAGTCGGCCGACAGCTTCATGCGCTTCCTGTGGCCCTTCGGCGGCTCGCTGCTGAACAAGGAGTTCAAGTCGAACCTGCTCAGCAAGGAGAGCCAGGCCGGTCTCAACTTCCGTCAGGACCTCCTGAAGTACATGCCGCCGGGCGTGGTGAGCTTCGATCACGCGGAAGCGGTGAACGCGCTGGCGCAGGGCCAGGTGGCGATGATCACCGAATGGTCCGCCTTCTACTCGACGCTGACCGATCCCGCGACCTCCAAGCTCGGTGACTGCCTCGCCGTGGCGCCGGAGCCCGCCGGCCCCGCCGGCCGTCTGCCCGCGCTGGGCGGCTTCTCGCTCGCCGTCGCCGCGCAGGCGACCCCCGAGCAGCAGAAGGCGACCTGGCTGTTCATCCAGTGGGCGACCTCCGAAGCCATCGCCAAGGCCTATGTCGAGGCCGGCGGCGTGTCGGGCCGCATGGCGGTCTATGAGGATCCGGCGATCAAGGCGAAGTACAAGTTCGTCGAGCCGATGGTCGCTTCCTGGCAGGCCGGCGTGCCGGAGTATCGCCCGCGCTTCCCGGCCTGGCCGGCGATTTCGGAAGTCGTCGCCGAGTGGGGCTCCAAGATGGAGCTGGGTGAAGTCTCGGTCGAGGCCGGCTCCAAGGAGATCGGCACCCGCATGGAAGCCATCCTGCAGAAGGAAGGCTACTACGACGGGAAGAAGAAGCTCCTCCAGTGAGGTCTTGAGCACGGCGCGGCCGTCGGGTTCCTCCCCGGCCGCGCTCGGCTCCTGCGGGCGGGCGCTGGATCCCGCGATCCGGCGCCCGCCCCCTTTTCCTGACCCTGTGCCGGGATATTCGCCATGACCACGCTTCACGCCCGCGCGCTGGACGAGATCCGCGCCTGCCTCGACGCGGTGAGCACCGCCGATACGCACGCCGCCGTCGCCGCGCTCGCCGGGGCGAACCGCATCGCGCTTTACGGCGTCGGGCGCGAGGGCCTGCAGATCAAGGGCCTCGCCATGCGCCTGTTCCATCTCGGCCTCAAGGCGGCGGTGGTCGGCGACATGACCACCCCGCCCGTCGGCGCGGGCGATCTTCTCGTCGTCTCCGCCGGGCCGGGCGACTTCTCCACCGTGTCGGCGCTCATGGGCGTCGCCCGCCAGGCCGGCGCGCGCACGCTGCTGGTGACGGCCGAGCCTTCCGGTGCCGCCGCCGCCCGTGCCGACACCGTGCTCGTCGTGCCCGCCCAGACCATGGCGCGCGATCAGGGCACGGCCGCGACCTCGGTACTTCCGATGGGCTCGCTCTATGAGGGCGCGCTCTACGTGCTGTTCGAAATCCTGATCCTTCAGCTGCGCGAGCGGCTCGGCGTCACCCCCGCCCAGATGCGGGCGAACCACACCAATCTGGAATGAGGCCGAGCGAAAAGCGGCTCATTGGTCTCGTCCGCCGCACGATGACCGCGACACGCCAGCGGCACGCGCTGCTGGCGCCTACGGGAAGTGAAGAGATGCGGGAAGTGAAGAGATGAGCGCAACCCAGACCAAGCCCAATCGCGGTTATGGCCGCTGGACGCCGCTGTGGTTCCTCGCCCCGGCGGTTCTGACCCTGTTCGCCATCGGCATCTACCCGACGCTGTTCGCGCTCGTCACCTCGTTCCGGCGCTACAACATCGCCCGCCCGCGCGATGGCTTTCCCTTCGTCGGCTTCGAGAATTACGCGGCGGTGCTGACGGATTCGACCTTCTGGTCCTCGCTCGGCCTCACCGCGCAGTTCTACCTCACCGCGCTGCCGATCCAGGTCGTGCTCGGCCTCGTCGTCGCGCTGCTGCTGCACAAGCCCGGCATGGGGCTCCTGAAGTCGCTCGCCCGCGTGACGCTGGTGGTGCCGCTCGCCACCACTTATGCGGTGGTCGGCCTCATCGGCCGGCTGATCTTCAACCGCGATTTCGGCGTGGCCAACCAGTTCCTCTCCGTGTTCGGCTTCGGGCCGGTGGACTGGCTGTCGACCCCAACCGGCGCCTTCGCCGCCATCGTCATCATGGATGTGTGGCAGTGGACGCCGTTCTGCGCGCTCATCTTCCTCGCGGGCCTGTCCATGGTGCCCGGCGAGATCGAGGAGGCGGCGCGGCTGGAAACCTCCTCAAAGCTCGCGCTGCTGCGCCACGTCCAGCTGCCCTATCTGCTGCCCGGCCTCACCGCCGTGATGATCCTGCGCTCAGCGGACGTGCTGAAGCTGTTCGACATGGTGTTCGTGATGACGCGCGGCGGGCCGGGCTCGGCCACCGACCTCATCTCCATCTACATCCAGCGCGTCGGCTTCCGCATTTTCGATCTCGGCACCGCCTCGGCGCAGGCGATCCTCCTGCTGATCCTCACCATCATCATCAGCCGTCTGTACATCCGCGTGCTCTACCGGGAGGTCCATTGATGCGCATCTCGACCGGCAGGATCCTTCACGCGCTCGGCCTCGCGGCCGTGGTCATCTTCTCGCTGTTCCCGTTCTTCTGGATGGTGGCGGCGAGCTTCAAGAGCCAGGCCGACATTCTCGCCTCGCCGCCCGTGTGGTTCTTCACGCCCACGCTCGACAATTACGCGGAGATTTTCTCGGACACCAAGGTGTCCGGCGCGATCATCAATTCGCTGATCGTCGCGGCCTTCGCCACGCTGCTCTCGGTGGTGCTGGGCACCCCCGCCGCCTTCGCGCTGGCGCGCTATGATTTCCGCGGCAAGTCGGATCTGTGGTTCTGGTTCATCTCCAACCGCATGACGAGCCCGATCGTGCTGGCGCTGCCGGTCTATCTGCTCGCCATGTACATGAACCTGCTCGACACGCACCTCGTGCTGATCCTGGTCTATCTCACCTTCAACATCCCGATCGTGGTGTGGATCGTCACCGACCAGTTCAAGTCGATCCCGGCGGACCTCGAACAGGCGGCCCGGCTCGACGGCGCCGACCAGTTCACCATCTTCCGAAAGATCTACCTGCCGCTCGGCGCGCCGGGCATCGCGGTGTCCGCCATCTTCTCCTTCATCTTCTCGTGGAACGAGCTGCTCTACGCGCTGGTGCTGACCCGCCGTGCCGCGCAGACCGCGCCGGTGGTCGCGACCTCCTTCATGTCCGGCTATGAGCTGCCCTGGGGGAAGATCATGGCGACCGGCACGGTGATCGTGCTGCCCGTCACCATCTTCGCCCTCATCGTCTCCCGCCACATGGTGCGCGGCCTCACCATGGGGGCGACGAAATGAGCGCGGATCACGTCGCCATCCCCTTCGGCATCAACCTGTCCTTCTGCGTGAAGCGCTGGGTGACGCCGGAATTGTGGACGCGGATCGTCACCGAGCGATTGGGGCTGAACCTCGTCCAGCTCTCCTTCGACCTCATCGACCCGATGTGGCCGGACGACATCCTCGACCGTCACGCCGCGGCGCTGCGCACCCGTGCGGCGGAAGCGGGCGTGACCGTTCACAGCGCCTTCATCGGCCTTGCGCACTACACCTATAACCAGCTCCTGCACCCCGATCCGGCGGTGCGCGACTATGCGGAGAGCTGGTTCGCCCGCGCCTACCGTGTCGCCGCGCTCGCCGGCATCACCCGCGTCGGCGGCCCGCTCGGCGCCATCGCCTCGCGGATCGATGGCATGGAGCCGGAGGCGCTCGACGCCGCCGACTATTCCGACCTCATCGCCCGCATGCACCGGCTGGCCGAGCGCGCGCGCGGCGAGGGATTGAGCGAACTCTACGTCGAGCCCACCCCCATGCGCCGGGAATGGCCGTGGATCATCGCGCAGGCCAAGCAGATGATGGCGGATGTCGCCGGGAGCGCGGTGCCGTGGCGCTACTGCGTCGACTGGGGCCATGGCACGCATGAGCCGCTCTACGGGCCGGACCATGGCGCGATGGAGCCGTGGTTCACGGAGCTGAAGCCATTCATCACCGCCGTCCACATCCAGCAGACCGATTTCCAGCTCGACCGCCACTGGGATTTCACCGAGCCCGGCCGTGTCGATCCGGTCGCGGCGGCGGCGTTGCTGCGCCGCACCGGCATCGCCCCCGCGCCGGTCTTCCTCGAAGTATTCTATCCCTTCGAGAAGGATGACCTGTCGATCCTGTCGGCGCTGGAGATCACCTCCGCCCGGCTGCGGCAGGCCTTCGCCTAGAGGGGGATGGCATGAACATGGTCGGGCGCGAACGCAAGCTGGCGGAAGCTCAGGAGATCGAGGCGGCGCAGATCCGCGCCCGCGTCGCCTGGCTGTATTTCGTCGGCGGCCTGACCCAGCAGGAGATCGCCGACCAGCTCGGCCTGACGCGCCTGCGCACCAACAAGATCCTCGGTCAGGTCCGCTCCGACGGTTCGGTGCAGATCGACATCCGCCTGCCCATGGCCGACTGCATCGAGGCCGAGCGCAAGCTCATGGCGCGCTACGGTCTGGAGAGCGCGACCGTCGTGCCGGCCCTGCCGGACGAGGCCGAGCAGCAGCGGGTGATCGGCGAGGCGGCGGGCGCCGAGCTCGACCGGCTGCTGGAGAACGGCATGGGCCTCGGCGTCGGCTGGGGCAAGACCCTGGCGGCGGGGCTGAAGCGCTTCACCGCGCGCCCGCTGTCGCAATGCTACGTCACCTCGGTGATGGGCGGGCTGACGCGCGGCTCCGGGTCGAGCACCTTCGAAGTGGCGACCGGCTATGCCCGCACCATCTCGGCCGAGTGCTACTACCTTGCCGCCCCGCTTTATTTCCCGACGCCGGAGAGCCGCACCATGCTGCTCTCCCATCACGGCATCAGCGAAACCATGCGCCGCGCCCGCGCGGTGGATGTGGCGCTGCTGTCCTGCGGCGACATGACGACGCGCTCGCTGCTGGTGCAGACCCAGACCGTCTCGGAAAATCTGGAGAGCCTGCGCAAGGCCGGGGCGGTGGGCGATATTCTCGGCGTGTTCCTCGATGCCGACGGCCGCCCGGTCGACCACCCGCTCAATGAGCGCGTGCTGTCGCTGGCGCCGCATGAGGTGGCCTCGGCGCGCTACTCGATCCTCGCCTCGGGCGGCCTCTACAAGGTGCCGATCGTGCGGGCGATCCTGCGCGCCGGCTATGTGAAACGCTTTGTCACCGATGAACGCTGCGCGGCGGCGCTGCTGGAGAGCTGATGGCGGACGGCACGCGCCCCGTGCCGCCCCGATCTGGAGTTTGAGCCCATGACCTTCCTGCGTCTCGACAACATCAAGAAGAACTACGGTGACGTCGCCGTCATCAAGGGGGTCAGCTTCAGCGCGGCCAAGGGCGAGTTCGTCGTCTTCGTCGGCCCCTCCGGCTGCGGCAAGTCCACGCTGCTGCGCATGATCGCCGGCCTCGAGGATGTCAGCGAGGGCCAGCTCTACATCGATGGGCGCGACGTGACCTATGAGGAGCCCGCCAAGCGCGAGGTCTCCATGGTGTTCCAGTCCTACGCGCTCTATCCGCATATGAGCGTTTTCGAGAACATGGCCTTCGGCCTGCGCATGGCCAAGAAGCCGGAGGCCGAGATCAAGGCGCAGGTGGCCGAGGCCGCCCGCATCCTGCAGCTCGAACACCTGCTCGACCGCAAGCCGCGCGCGCTCTCCGGCGGGCAGGGCCAGCGCGTCGCCATCGGCCGCTCCATCGTGCGGCATCCCAAGCTCTTCCTGTTCGACGAGCCGCTCTCCAACCTCGACGCCGAGCTGCGCTCGCAGATGCGCGTGGAGATCGCTAAGCTGCACCGCAGCCTCGGCGCCACCATGGTCTATGTCACCCACGACCAGATCGAGGCGATGACGCTGGCCGACCGCATCGTCGTGCTGCGCGCCGGCCTCGTCGAGCAGATCGGCTCCCCGACCGAGCTCTATGACAAGCCGGCCAACACCTTCGTCGCCGGCTTCATCGGCTCGCCCAAGATGAACTTCATCAATGCCAAAGTCAGCGCCGCCGGCCCGTCCTCGCTGGTGCTGGACCATGCGGCGTTCGTGGGCGGCAAGCTGGTGGTGGAAACGCCTTCCGCCGGCAAGGCCAAGGTCGGCGACGCCATCACCGTCGGCCTGCGGCCCGAGCATCTCACCGTGGCGCCGGCTCAGCCGGTGCTGAGCCTGACGCTGGATTTCGCCGAAAGCCTCGGCGGCTCGACGCAGCTCTATGGCCGCCAGCCATCCGTCGCCAGCGACGGCGAGCCGGTCATCGCGCTCACCGCCGGCCGCCCCGCGCTCCAGCCGGGCGACGCGCTGACGCTCGGCATCGATCCCCGCCACATCTATCTCTTCGACGCCGCCGGCCTCGCGCTCTGAGCCGACCCGTCACCGGACAGGATCATTCCCGTGAAAGCACTCGTTCTGGAAAAGAAGGGCGAACTCGCCCTGAGGGACATCGATCTCTCCCTCGAGGTCGGCCCCGATGACGTGAAGATCGCCATCCACACCGTCGGCGTCTGCGGCAGCGACGTGCATTACTACACCCATGGCGCCATCGGCTCCTTCGTGGTGCGCGCGCCCATGGTGCTCGGCCACGAGGCGGCCGGCACCATCACCGCGGTCGGCGCCAATGTGAAGAACCTCAAGGTCGGCGACCGGGTCTGCATGGAGCCGGGCGTGCCGAACATGAACTCGCGCGCCACCAAGCTCGGCATCTACAATGTCGACCCGGATGTGCGCTTCTGGGCGACGCCGCCCATCCATGGCGTGCTCACCCCCGAGGTCGTCCACCCCGCCGCCTTCACCTACAAGCTGCCGGAGAACGTGTCCTTCGCGGAAGGCGCCATGGTCGAGCCCTTCGCGGTCGGCCTGCAGGCGGCGACGCGGGCGCGCATCACGCCCGGCGACGTGGCGGTGGTGATCGGCTGCGGCCCGATCGGCATCATGACCGCGCTCGCCGCGCTCGCCGGGGGCTGCGCGCGCGTCTACATCTCGGACCTGTCCGCCCCGAAGCTCGCCATCGCCGGCCAGTATGCGGGCGTCCACCCGGTCAACATCACCGAGCGGGCGCTGAAGGATGTGATCGCGAAGGAGACCGAAGGCTGGGGCGCCGATGTGGTGTTCGAGGCCAGCGGCAGTCCCCGCGCCTATGAAGGCCTCTTCGACATCGTCCGGCCGGGCGGCACGCTGGTGCTGATCGGCATGCCGGTGGAGACGGTGGCGTTCGACGTCGCCGCCGCCATCATCAAGGAAGCGCGGATCGAGACCGTGTTCCGCTACGCCAATAATTTCGACCGCGCGGTGAACCTCATCGCCTCCGGCAAGGTCGACCTCAAGCCGCTGATCTCCGAAACCTTCGATTTCGCCGCCAGCATCGAGGCCTTCGAC